>NZ_AP022335.1 GCF_009936375.1 Methylosinus sp. C49
CGGCGGATTTGGCGAATGGCGCGCTGGTCCAGCTGGATTTGGCCGAAATGATCGTCGGCTCCGAGATGACCATGTCGGCAGTCTACCGAAAGGATTCCCCGCCCGGCCCGGCCGGCCGTTGGCTCATCGAGCGTCTGAGCCGGATCGACGAGAAGGACTGCGACTGAACGGATGGCGACGGCGGAGAGACTTCTGGCCGGCGCGGCGACGAAATCTTCTCGTGGGCCTACGGGAAGAGAATTTCATCCGTTTTGGCGTCACGCTCGCCTCGTCGATCGACAGCGTCCGTGCCGATCGCTTCCTCCAGATCGATATAGGGGATGACGATGGCGCCAGACGTGTCTCTGTGGACGGTCGCTATTCCGCCAGCGCAGTTGGTGAGGATACCGCGCCTCAGTAAGCTACGCCGATCTGCGCCCGATGGCGTGTAGGGTTTTCGATCTCGTCGAGCACGGCGCGGGCAAAATCGATTCCGCTGATCGCCGACTTGCCGTTCTCGTCGAAAAGCGCAACCTCATCGCCGACACGATAATGGCCGAGATCCTCGCCCGGCGTCCAGGCCGAGAATTCCAGACCGGGAGAGACGAACAACCAGTCGACGCCGGTCGCGTCGGTGAGAAGGTTGTTCAGAACATCGAGATTCTCCTTTGCTTCGGCGACGATCTCCGCCGGAATTTCGGAAGAAAAGCTCTCGACCTCCAGCATGCGCGGCGCGCCGGGCGTGCGCCGCAGACACGAGAAGCCGCCGACCAGAACGAGACGCGCGCCTGCATCGGCAACTTGCCTTGCGAGCTGACCATAGGTTTTGGCGAGAGCGCCGACGTTGGCGCCGCGCGGCGATAGCGCGCCGATGACGACATCGGCGCCGACGATCGCCGAGCCGATATCAGCCACGTTCGACGTGAAATAAGTGACGCTCTCTATCCGTTCGGCTGGCGTCGAGCGGCTGACCGAACTCACGGTATGGCCGCGCTTCGCGGCCTCGCGCGCGATGGCCGAGCCAGCATAGCCGGTGCCGCCAATGACGATGATTTTCTTCTGTGTGGTCAAGCAAATATCCTTTTCTCTCGAGCCGAATCCGCCGCTCTCGCTCGGTGACAGGGCAATTTCAACGCGTGCGGGCGGAGGTCCCAACTCAGATCGTGGTCTGTATTTGTTACCTAGTCTAATAACGGGTGACAGCGCTCGCAAGGAGGCATATTTTTCTGACCAAGTCAGGAGAATGTGATCTTCCGTGGAGAGGGCTCGGATGACCGGATCGCGAGGATTGTTGCCGCCTGGCGGCGTGGATTTCAATCAGCCCTGCGTGGTGCGGGATGTGGTGGACCGAGTGGGTGACCGTTGGAGCATGCTGGTGCTGGCTCATTTGGCCGACATGCCGCAACGGTTCAATGCGCTGCACCGCGCCATCGGCGATATCTCGAAACAGGTGCTGTCGCGGACGTTGCGACGATTGGAGGAAGACGGGTTCGTCAGCCGCACCGTGCATGACGTGACGCCCCCGCAGGTCGAATATGCGCTGACCGAAATGGGATCGTCCTTCCTGGAACCATTGCGGGCGCTGATCGGCTGGGCCGAGGCGCATCATCAGGCGATTGTCGCGGCCCGTGAGAATTTTGGAGCCGCGCAAAAGGCCGGAGCCACTCGCAGTTGAGAGTTTGCTCGGCACGGGTCCGGAACTTCCTTCTCACGAAAGCACGAGCGAGCGAGTGATGCAGGGTTTCCGATCGTGGCGACAGCGACCACGCTAATGGATCGAGCCGAGCGACCGTGAATACGTCGCGGCGTCGCACCAGCGACAGCGCCTTGGCCAGCTCCGGCTGTCACGTCGCCCTTACCTTCGCGTTTGTCATGTTTCTCGAGCGGCATGCATTTCAATACGCGAGCGTGGCGACGGCGCTCGGCACATAGGAATGGGCCGAAGGCGTCGGCGCCGACTTCTCGGTGGATTTTCGCACCGTCTTCAAAAGTCGACGCTGGTCGACAGCAAAAAGCGGCGCGGCGCGCCCGAGGACAGATAGGCGCCGCCGGCCGGGGCGGCGGCCTGCCAATAGCTCCTGTCGAATGCGTTCTCCACATTGAGGCGGATAATGACCGGGACGCCATATGATGCGAATTTGTAGCGCATGCCGAAATCGAAACGCGCCCAATCCGGGATTTGTTGAGTGTTGGCGATGTCGACATATTGGCTGCCGGTATAGATGACGCGCCCCGACAGGGTCAGGCCGGCGACGAAGGGCGTGTCCCATTCCCCGCCGAGATTGAGCTGCACATGGGGCGTCCCTGTCGCCACATTGCCATTGTAGGCGCCTTTGGCCGTCTTGGTGAGGACGCCGTCGAGAAAAGTCAGACCGCCGAGAAGGCGGACCGCATCGGTCAATTGCCCATAGCTGTTGAGCTCGACGCCGCGATTGCGCTGCGCGCCGTCGGCGGAATAAGTGTTGGTCACGCTATTGGCCAAGCCGCTCGGCTGCGTGATCTCGAACCAGGAGACAGCGCTGATGACGCGACCCCAATCCACCTTGACGCCCAGCTCATATTGCGTCGAGATGTAAGGCGGCAAAATCTCCCCGGCGTTGACGTAATTCGACGCGACGACCGCGCCCTGCTGCAATCCCTGGATATAATTGCCGTAAAAGGAGATGTTCTGCGCGGGCTTGAGCACCAGTCCGACGGCGGGGCTGAGAGCGCTCTTCTGGTATCGCGACGTGATCGCTCGCTATGGCGCCGTCGAAGATCAGATCGAAGCCCGTGGTGCGCGAGAAGGCGACAATGGCGCTCGACAGCGTAACCGCCGCTAGGATGCGTCGCGTTACCCCATTCGACGTCTCCCGAGAGCGAGCCTTCAGGCTCGCTCTTTCCGCCCGCCGGCTCGAAAAATCGTCAGGTCGTCAGAACTGCACGGCAGCCGAGAATGCGACCATGCGCGGCGCGCCGAGGTAATAGGCGTTGGCCCAATACGCATTGTTGGTGACGTTGCTCGCATTCACGCGGAAAGTTACGGGCCGCTCCATGACCGTCGTCTCATAGCGCGCGCCGAGGTCGAGTGTTGTGTAGCTGGGCAGACGATCGGTGTTGGCGGCGTTGCCCCATTGCTCGCCGGTGTGGAAGATTCCGGCGACGAAGGTCAGGCCCGGGATCGGCAGCGAATATTCGGAATAGAGCTTGGCCGTGAAATTGGCCACATTGATCGGGTCCTTGCCGTCATAGGCGCCGCCGCTGATCTTGGCGCCGAGCACGGTGAGGCCGCCATAGATCGCCAGCTCGGGGATCGGCTTGCCGCTGACGGCGAGCTCGAAGCCTTTGTGGCGCTGGAGGCCGTCCTGAGTATAGGTGTTGCTGCTATTGGTGACCTCATAGGCTTTCTCGATATCGAAGAGAGCCGTGGTCAGCAGCACGCCGCCGACTTCCGCCTTCACGCCCAGCTCCTTCTGTTTGCTGATCATGGGCGGCATGATGGCATAGGCGTTGGCCGCGGTGGAGGGCGCTCGCCCGCCCGTCTCGAGCCCTTCGATATAAGAGCCGTAGAAGGTGACCGAAGGAATGGGCTTGAACATCAAGGACGCGGACGGCGCGTTGTACGATCGCTCGTAATCCGCCTGCGTCCTCGCGCCCGAGACGTTGAAGGTCTGCGTCCTGATCGTGCTGCGATTGACGCCGAGCAGAGCCGACCATTGCGAGCCGAACTTGATCTCGTCGCCAATCAGCAAGTTCTCATTCGACGTCTTGTTGTTGTAGTATGGCGAGACATTTTCCGACACTGTGGTGAGCAGCTGGAATGCGGGCTCGGGCACGAAGGTCGGCCCCGTCATGGAATACGGACCCACATAGCCCGTGCTGGGGGAGTAAGTCGTGTTCCAGTTCGTGGTCGAATACCTGTAGTATCCGGCAGTCACCTTATGCGTCAGCGGCCCCGTGTCGAAGCCGATGTCGGCGAGCAGTTGCTCGCCCTCGTCGCGGAACCTCGTCGCGCCGGAGCGCTGGCGCAGCTGTCTGTAGACGCCCGCGGCGGTCACGTAATTCATCGTGTGATCCTGCACGGGACGGTCGATGTCGCTGAGCGCGCCGGCGGCGCGTAGCGTCACATTGTCGAAGGGCGTATAGGTCAGCTTGGCGATCAGATTGGCGGACGAGAACTCGTCCTGGATCCACGTCTGCGACCAATTCTTGGACGGGTTTGGCATCACGCTGTGCGGCACGGCGTGGTACCAATAGGAATTCGGGCTGGTCGTCTTGTAATGGTTATGCACCCCATTGAACTCGAGCAGCAGTCTGTCGGCGACTTGCCAATCGAGCGCGCCGCTGACCAGGAAGCGGTCGATCTTCTGATAATCGATGGGCGTGCCGCCGTCCTGCTTGACGATGTTGAGGCGATAGCCGAGGCTTCCGGCGTCGTCGACGCGTCCGCCGAAGTCGCCATGCACGTAATATTGATCGCCGCCATAATTGCCCAGGGTCAATTGATTGAAGCGCTCGATCGTCGGGCGCTTGTAGACGTAATTGATCATGCCGGCCGGAGACGCGGCTCCATACATGAATCCGGCGAGGCCGCTCAGAACCTCGACACGCTCCTTGTCTTCCAGCACCTGGACGAAATTGGTCGCGCGGCGCAAGCCGTCCTCGGCGCGTTCGCTGGTGTTGAAGCCGCGGATCGTCGCCACCGGCGTCCAGCCGGCGCCTTGCGGGGCGATGGTGCGGGTGAAGGGATTGAGCTTGAAGACATCGTCAGGCGACATGGCCTGAATGTTGCGGATCAGCTCCTGCGACGTCACGGAAACCGAGAAGGGCGTATCCAGCAAAGAACGGCGGCCCAGCGCTCCGAGCGAGGAA
This sequence comes from Methylosinus sp. C49, assembly GCF_009936375.1. GTDB lineage: Bacteria > Pseudomonadota > Alphaproteobacteria > Rhizobiales > Beijerinckiaceae > Methylosinus. The sequence continues at coordinate 4,831 of NZ_AP022335.1, forward strand.
ACCGATTTGACCCGATAGCCGTCCGCGGCCTTGCCCTCGGACGCCAGAGAGTGGTTCGCCGGCGCTTCGGCGCCCACATCGATCGGATCGAGCGGCACCGCGCCATCCGGCGCTTCGGTCGCGAGCGCGAGCGGACTCGGCCGTTCTATCGTCACCGTGTCGGCCGCTGTGACATGATACGAGACGCCTGAGCCGGCGAGGATCCGCGCGAGCGCTTGCAGCGGCGTCGCCGTGCCTTTGACGCCGGGCGAATTGAGTCCGCGCAGCTCGCTCGTGCGATAGGCGATCTGCATTCCGGATTGGTCGGCGAATTGCCGTAGCGCGGTCGAGAGGGATTGCGGCGCGATGTCGAAGTCTCGCGATTGCGCGGCGGATTGGGCGACGGCCGGCGCGATGCCTGCGGCGTCGACGATTCCCGCGCTCAGCATCGTCGTCGCCAGCAGCGTCGCGGCGCGTCCTGCGCGAGCGCTTCGGCGCGTCTCTCCACGCCGTTCATTTCCTGCCGACATGATTGCCCCCATTGTCGTTTTTCATGCGGGCGGCTGCTTCGCGCGCCCTTCACAGGAGAGACGCGCGAGGGGGCGCTCCACCTTAAGATAAAGCGCGCGATCTTTTCGGCAGATGAGAAGTCTTCTAACCGACGAGGATCATCACGCCGGGAATGCGCCGCGCCGTGAGGCCTTGCGTCCGCGCGAGCGCTGCGACGGCGGCGCCCGCCTGACGGATCGAGACGATCGCGCTGACCGGATCCTGCGCGCGGCTGCGATTGGTCAGCACGATCGGCTCGGGCACATAGCGTCCGAGCTCGGCCAGCGCGTCGGCGAAAGGCCGGCCGTCGAAAATCACCCGGCCGGATCGCCAGGCGAGTGTCTGCTCGATATCGACGACGACGGGCGGCCCAGGCGCGCGGCCGCGAACATAGCGCGTCTGCCGACCCTCTCCAATCTCGAGCGCGGAGAGTCGCGACATCGGCGGCGCATCGGCCGCGGTCGGACAGAACACCAGCGCCGTGCCGCGCGCGACGGTGACGGTCGCCGCACCGCCTAGCGCCCGCATGGAGAAAGCGGCGTCGACGGCGTCGGCGCCCCCGTCCAGAGCCGCGACGCGAAACGGCGCGTCGCCGCCCGGAACGATGTCGAACAGAGCTTCCCCTCGCAACAATTCGACGAGGCGCAGGCCCGGACGAAAGCGAAGCGCCAAAGCGCTGTCGGTGTCGAGCGTGACGCGCGTGCCGTCGGGAAGCGAAAACTCCGCCTGCTCGCCGACCGCCGTCCGATAATCCGCCGTCAGCAGCAGCTCTATTTTCGGCGCGGCAACCGCGGCGATCGATGCGGCGGCGGCGGCGCCCGTCAGCACGGCGCGCCGTCCCAAGCGTCTTTGCGCCGGCGGGGCCGGAAGGCGATCCGCGCGCGGATCGACGGCGTCGAGTTGCCGCCAGAACTCCCGCTCACGGGAAAAGGCGCGCGCATGCTCGTGGGAGGCTTCGCGCCACGCCTTGAATCGCGCCAGCTCGGCGTCGGTCATGTTTCCGGAGGCGAGACGGACGACCCAATCACGCGCATCTTTCGCAGCGCGATCGCCGACGGCCTTTTCTTTTCCGCTCTCGTCCATGATCTCGCGCATCGCAGTCGGGGGGCGATCGCAGTCGCGAGCCGAGACCGCCCATTGGAGCGTTTCTACCCTAAAGACGCGCGAGACGGCGTCCGCTCCGACCTCCGAAGAAGAATATTTTTTAAAAAATCAGTCCGGCAGGTGCTGGCGCATGCCGGACAAATGCTCGAGCGCGCGACGGATGTGATAATAGACGGTCGAGTCGGAGATGCGCAGCTCCGACGCGATCTCGCGATGCGTCTTGCCCTCGAACCGATTCATCAGAAAGACGCGCCGCGTCTGCTCGGGCAAAGCGTCGATCGCCGCGGCGAGCATGTCGGCCGCCTCGCGTCCGATCAATATGCGCTCGGGCGAAAGCTCGTCCTCCGTATCGAACAAGAGCTCGCGAATTTCCGCGTCGATGGAGCGGCGCCGGCGATCCTTGCGCAGATAATCCAGCGCCGTGTTGCGAGCGACGCTGCGAACGAAGGCGGCCGGATCGTCGATGGCGCCCTCGGCCCCACGCTGCGCCAGCTTCAGCCAGGTGTCCTGCATGACATCTGTCGCCTCGGCGGCTTTCATGCGGCTTTGGATGGTCGCCTCGATCCGCGACCGCTCGGCGCCGAAGACGCTCAGAAGCCGCGTGAGGGGAAGCCGCTTGACCATGACGGAAGACGCCGGACGCCGACATGCCAACGCCTGACGCTCTCTCGCAAACCACAGGCTGACGCTTCATTTCGTATTCCCTCGCAAATCGACCGACAAGCCGTAATGATTGGATCTCTTCCAAGGTGATCCGAATTTGTTTTTGGTCGAATGAGAAAATTAGTCGCTTCGAACGTCTCGATGTCAGGAGCGCTCCCGCGTTATCGCCGCAGGCGATAACGCGGGAGCGCCGGATTTTTCGTCGAGAGCGCTCGAACGCGCGCCATGAGGCCGACATGACCCTGAAGACATTGCGGTTCTGGTCCGTCACGCACAAATGGACGAGCCTGGTCTGCACGCTTTTCCTTCTCGTCATCTGCCTGACCGGCCTGCCGCTGATCTTTCACGAGGAGATCGGCGATTGGCTTTCGGACGATCCGCCCTATGCGATCCTGCCCGCCGATGCGCCGCGCGCGAATCTCGACACGCTGGTCGACGCCGCGCTCGCCCGTTACCGCGGCGAGATTGTCCGCTCGATGTTCGTCGACGACGATGAGCCCAAGGTCGTCGTCACGCTGGCGCCATCAATGGATGCGGAGCCGCGGGAGAATCATTGGCTGAGATTCGACGCCCGCACCGGCGAGCTGCTGAAGGACGGCATCGCGACGCGCGACCAGCTGACCTTCATGCGGGTGATGCTGCGCTTGCACGTCGATGTCTTCGCGGGGCTTCCCGGCGGGCTGTTCCTCGGCTTCATGGGGCTGCTGTTCGTCGTCGCCCTCGTGTCGGGCATCGTGCTCTATGCGCCGTTCATGAGCAAGCTCGATTTCGGCGCGCTGCGGTGGCGACGAAATTCGCGCATCCTCTGGCTCGATCTGCACAATCTTCTCGGCGTGGCGACGCTCGCATGGGCGCTCGCGGTCGGCGCCACCGGGGTCGTCAATGAGCTGTCCCGGCCTTTGTTCCTGCTCTGGCAGGCGACCGATGTCGCGGCGATATTGGCTCCCTATCAGGGCAAGGCGCCGCCGGTCCGGCTGAGCCCCGTCCAGGCGGCCTTCGACAAGGTTCGCGAGGCCTTGCCGAACCGAATGCTCATCAGCATCATCTTTCCGACCACGCGCCTCGGCAGCCCGCATCATTACGTGATCTGGACCAAAGGCGACACGCCTTTGACCTCGCGCCTGTTTCAGCCGGCGCTGATCGACGCCGCGAGCGGGGAGCTCACGATCGTCGCCGAGCTGCCCTGGTATCTGAAGGCGCTCGAGATCTCTCGCCCCCTGCATTTCGGCGACTACGCCGGCATGCCGCTCAAGATCATCTGGGCCATCCTCGATGTGGCGTCGGTCGTCGTCATCGGCGGCGGGCTCTATCTCTGGGCGGCGCGCCGCCGGACGCCGGTCTCCTCGCGCCTCGCCGAAGCGCAGTCGGACGCATTGGACACAGCGCCGGAGGCCGCCGAATGAAATCCGCGACCCTGTTCCCGCGAGAGAAGAGCCTGCGTGAGATTTTCGCCATCCCTCTCACCCTCGCCGCGCTGACCGTCTTTGCCCTGCTCGCCGCGTTGCTCGGCGACGGCGATCTGTGGCGCTGTCTCGCCTGGGCCGCGCTCTTTGCGCCGATTGCCGTCATACTACGTCATGCGGCCTTCGGCGGCGCGCGACGAGAGCGAGCCGCTCGGAAGCGTCCGAGGGAGCGGGCATGAACTCGCAGAGCATGCCGATTGCTCGCCGAGGCGGCCGCGTGCTCAGCGTCGATCGCATGGGGCGGATCTGCGCGCAGATCCGCATCGCGGCATGGGCGCGGGCCTCGCACGGGCCTTTCGTCGAAAGTGGACTTGGAAATCGTGTTCTGCTTCTCGCCAATTTTCCGCCTTCAGCAGGCTCCCGACGGGACGATAATCGGCGATGGCGCGCTCGATTGGAAAGGCCGGCGAAGGGCGAGCTTCACGATCGAAGAGGTTGGTTGGTCGAAAACCCGGGCTTCCAGCGCCGTGAAGCCGAACAGGCTGATCAGCAACGGTAATCGGAACCCGGCGCCTCCAAGTCCGATCGATGCCTCCCGGAATTCTTACAGCCGAGACCGACGATCCGACGGGACGCGTTCTTCGTGACGGCTGTTCCTGATGACGCCGTAATTTCAATCAGGTGCTACGGGGTCACGCTGATTGACGGGCCTTTGCCCGACCGTGATGATATAGGCAGCGATATCATTACGGATTCTCCGATGGATTCCCCGCCGATACGGCGACGATGGCGCGCTCGCGCAATTTTCGTGGGCTTGATCGCTCGTCTTTTCATAATCAGCAGCCTCGCTCATGTCGTCGCGGCTGCGTTCGGGGAAGCCGCCACCGGCGCCGGGCATGGCGCGTCATCGCTTCGAATGGTCGCCGATTGCGGGACGCCGCGCGCCGACAAGGTCCCTGCCGACGAGCGTCGAGACCATTGTGGGTGCTGTATTCTCTGTAGCGCTGGAACGCGTGACGGGGCGGCCGACTTCATCGCCGAGCCGAGAGGTTTTGCCCAGCTAGTCCCGCCTAAATCCAATGTGTCGACGATCTCCTTCGAGCCTCGTGTCGCTGACGTGCGGCGATGTGGATGGACGAGCTCCGGATCGCCGAGAGCGCCGCCGCGCGCCTAATTCCCGACCGTCCTCACTATTCGTGACGAGGCGCACACCGCGCTTCGAATGAATTATCGCGCCCGTTTTCGAGCCGATTGCGCAGGGCTCATCCAATTCGTTTCGGAATACGAGATTCTTACGATCGAGGCACGAGACAATGAGATCGCTGATCCTTTTATCGGCGAGCGCTTCGGCGTTCGCTTTCGGAACGGCTTTGGCGGCCGATCTTCCACTGCGCGAATCCGCGCCCATTCTCCCGCTTCCGAAATGGGAAGGCTATTATGCGGGTCTCGATGCTGGAGGCATCGCGGCGAGCGCCGGCCCCATAGCCTTCACGACCGCGCCCGCAGTCACCGGAAAATATCTCACGGATCCGGCGATGTGGCCGACGCGCGCGCCGTTCTGGGCGACGCAAAACGGCGAGCTGACCGGCGGCGGCGTCGCAGGGTTCCTCGGCGGCATTCAAATCGGCTATAATTATCGAAGCGAATATCTCGGTCCGCTCGTCGCCGGCGTCGAGGTCGATTTCCAGGGCGTCGGCGCCGGCAATCGAAATAGCAACGGCGCGACATTCGCTCGCAATATCCTCGTCAATGGCGACACTCTCTCCAATTCCGCGAGTGGAGCGTCGTCGCTGCAATATCTCGGCACGCTTCGCGGACGGCTCGGCTATCTCGTGGACCGGACCTTACTGGTCTACGCCACCGGCGGCTTTGCTTTCGGAGGGGTCGAGCACAAGATCGCGCTGTCGTCTCTCTACGCCAATGCGGTGGGCCTCCCTATACAGAATGCGATCGGCAGTCTCGCCACTCTGACGCCGCAAACCGGCTGGACCGCCGGCGCCGGCGTCGAATGGATGTTCATGCCCGATTGGAGCCTCAAGGCGGAGTATCTCTATTTTTCCTTGGATGGCGGAAAAGTCCGCACCGCCTCGCAAGCCTATCCGCTCGCCGCGAACGCATTCGGCGGCGCCAATGGCGTGCCGGCGGACTGGACCAGCTCGGTCGTCTCGTCTCCGCGCATGAGTGGCAGCATCGCGCGCATCGGGCTCAACTATCATTTCGCTTCGAGTGTCGCCGCCGTGGGACATGGAGGCGGCGCCTCGCACGGACAGGAGGGCGGCGGCGCCGAGTCCCATGGCGGCGACGGCGACGGAATGCAGAAGGGCGGCGAGGGCCATGCGAGCGAGGGCCATGCGAGCGCGGGCGCGCGGGGACGACATGGCGCGGGCGGGATGCATGGGGGCAAAAGCAAAGGTGCGAGCCATGTCGCCGACGCTGCGGCGGGGGGACACAAAGGGGCGGCCGGACACGAAGGAGCGGGCGGCGGGAAAGAGGGGCATGACGGGGAGCATAAAGGCAAGGTCCATACGGTCGTGCCGGCGGGCGTCTATGGCGCGCATATGGTCGGCGCCGGAGAGATGCGTTTCGCCTATACGCCGAGCTACGGCGTGATGCGGGGCAATTACATCGGGAGCTCGACGATCGCGCCCTATCAGGTGACGCAGATTCCTTGGGTTCCGAACAGCGTCTTCGCTCTGCCGAACTTCTTTGCGGCCAATCCGACGCGAACGCTGCGAAACGCTCCCGACAATATGAAAATGCAAATGCACATGTTCCATGGAATGTTCGGGGTCACGGACTGGTTCAACGTCATGGTCATGGGGTCCTTGTCCGACAAGAACATGAGCATGACCGTTTTCAAGGGGCCGAACGGATCGACGCCGCTCGGCCCGACCAATTCCGCGACGCAGGGCTGGGGCGACACAATGCTGCAGGGGCTCGTCCGCCTCTATGAGGACGACATTCACCACCTACATGTGAATCTCGGCCTCAGCCTGCCGACAGGAAGCATTTCCGAGGAGATCATCCACATGCATCCCTCGGGAGTGTTCTTCCAGAAGCGCGCCTATTACGGATTGCAGCTCGGAACGGGAACCTATGATGGATTGTTCGGCTTCACCTATAGGGGAAAAGTGGACGCATGGTCTTGGGGCGTCATCTATCGGGGACGCGCAGCGCTCGGAGAGAACCACTCCGGCTATCTCAGGGGATTATCGAACGAGATCTCGGCTTGGGGCGCCTATGATATCGCATCCGGTCTCGCTGCGACTGGCCGCGTGGCTGCGACGATATGGGACCGCATCTATGGTCATGACGTGCTGATCTGGGGCGCGCAGCAAGGAACGGTTCCCGATTATCAAGGCGGCGAACGCGTCAAGCTTCTCGGGGGCTTCGAATATCTTCTGAAGTCCGAAGGCATGAAGCCGGTTCGGATCGCAGTCGAGGCGGGAGCGCCTATCTATCAGCGATTGAATGGCCCCCAGCTGGGGCAGTCTTGGGAGCTCAACACGGCGTTGAATTTCGGATTTTGACGAAACATGACGTGAGCTCGACATCGCGAGGCGGCGACGATGAGCATTGGTTTCAGCGAACTGAAAGTCGGGGATCGAGGCCGAGTCATAGGCTTCGATCGAGGAAATGCGGCTCATCGACAGAAGCTGTTGTCGATGGGCCTCACTCCGGGCGCCGAATTCACGGTGGTCCGCGTCGCCCCTCTCGGCGATCCCGTCGAAATTCGCGTGCGCGGCGCAGATTTGAGCCTGCGCAGCGACGAAGCTTCGGCGCTGATGGTCGAGCGTATCGACGCGCCGGCGACGCTCGAGCCGGAGAACGCCGTCACGATCGCGATCGTCGGCAATCCGAACTGTGGCAAAACGACGCTGTTCAACGGCCTGACCGGCGCCCATCAGCGCGTCGGGAACTGGGGCGGCGTCACTGTCGAGAAGAAGGTCGGCGCATTCGATTTCGCGGGCCGGAGCTATCGCGTCGTCGATCTGCCGGGAATCTATTCGCTGGACGCGCATGACGAAGCATCGTCCGTCGATGAGAGCATCGCGCGCGATTACATTCTCTCCGGCGAAGCGGATATCGTCATCAATATCATCGACGCGTCCAATCTCGAGCATGGACTCTATCTGACGACGCAACTGCTGGAAATGGCCGCGCCTGTGGCCGTCGTCCTCAATGTGATGGACGACCTCGACGAGCGCGAGGCGCGCATTGATGCGGAGGCGGTGCGGCGTCGCCTCGATCGTCCCGTCGCCGCGGTCGTCGTGACGCGTCGAAAGCAATTGGACGGTCTCGAGGCCGAGATCGAGCGATGGGTCCGTGAAAGGACGCCGTCGAGCTTCTCGCTGGACTATCCCCCGGCCATCGAGAACGCGATTGCGGAATTGGCGCGCGAGATTGGCGCGACGCAATCGAGCGGTCTCGATCCGCGATGGCTGGCGCTTCGCTTGCTCGAGGGCGACGGCTTCGCCGCGAGCAAGGTCGCGCCGCAGATCAGAGAGACACAGGCGCGTCTCGTCGAAAAAATAGAGAGCGAGACGCAGAGCGATCCCGACACGCTCATCGCGGACGCTCGCTATCGTTTTGCGCATGGCCTCGCCGAGGAGGCGCTCGCCGCACGCCCGGCGACGCGCGTCACCGCCTCCGATCTCATCGACCGCCTCGCGTTGAATCGCTTTCTCGGAATTCCGATCTTTCTCGCCGTGATGTATTGCCTGTTCTGGTTCACCATCGCGCTCGGCCGGGCGTTCCGGCCATTCTTCGTGATGATGTCGGAAACCTTCTTCGTCGAGGGGCCGCGCTATCTTCTCGGCGAGATCGGCAGCCCGAAATGGCTGACCGCGATACAGGCCGATGGGCTCGGCAACGGCCTGCTGCAGGTCGTGACCTTCATTCCCATCATCGGCTTTCTCTATCTCTTCGTGTCCATGCTCGAAGAGTCCGGCTACATGTCGCGCGCCAATTTCGTCATGGACCGGCTGATGAAATCTCTCGGCCTGCCGGGCAACGCCTTCATTCCCATGGTCGTCGGCTTCGGATGCAATGTTCCGGCGATCATGGCGACGCGCACGATGGAGCGCCCGCGCGACCGCATCGTGGCGGTGCTGATGAGCCCGTTCATGAGCTGCGGCGGCCGTCTCGCCGTCTATACGGTGTTCGCCGCGGCCTTCTTTCCCTTGCATGGACAGCTCGTCGTCTTCGGCATTTACCTGCTCGGCATTCTCTTCGCGATGCTCACCTCTTTGCTGATGAAATTCAGCCTATTGCCGGAAGAGCGGTCGCTGCATGTGTTGACGCTGCCGTCCTATCATTGGCCCAAGCTGCGCAACGTGCTGATCAATTCCTGGATCCGGCTGAAGATGTTCCTCTTCAAGGTCGGCAGATACATCATACCGCTGGTGTTTCTGGTGAAGATTCTGAGCGCCTGGGGAACGGACGGCTCTTTCGATCGCAGGCCGATCGAGCAGTCGATGCTCGCGGCGGGCGGCCGCGCGATCACGCCGATCCTGGCGCCGATGGGCGTCACGCAGGACAATTGGCCGGCGACCGTCGCGCTGCTGACCGGCGTGCTGCACAAGGTCGTCATCGTGAGCACGCTCAGCTCGATCTATCTGGAGCAGGCCCAGCACGCGCCTTCTGTCTCGCCAGAGCGCCCCCAAGAGACGCCCGTAGCGGCGCGCGCCGCCGCCACAAATGTGAGTCCGCCGGAAGCGAAAGCGATCGAAGCGGAGACGCCGAGCCCCGAGAGCCGGAGCGCCGAGCCGCCGAAGCGCGAGGCCGAGCGGGAAGGCGCGCTCGACGAGGCGGAGGCGAAAGCGCGCATTACGGCCTTGTGGCGCGGCGCGGCCTCGGCGCAAGCCTTCGCCGCCGCGGTGGCGGAGGCTAAATGGAGTCTCGCACGCGGCGATCGCCGGGATCTCGTCCTGATCGATCCACAAGGCGACGCGCATCCGCTCGTCGGCAGCGTCGAAGGCGTCGGCGCGAAGGACATCCGCAAGCGCATGGCCCGCTTCGATTCCAAGGTTCTGCCGAGTGTCGACGTGGCCCAGGAGAAGGCGCGCACGGCCATTGCCGAAGAACGAGCGCGAGCCGCCGCCGAGCGCGCGGCCGCGGTTCCACCTGCGCCCGCTCATGCGGCCGAGCCGAAACACGAGGCGACGGAGCATGCGCCGCCGGTGGCGACCGAGCAGGCGCATGAGCGCCACAGGCGGCAGAGCGCCGCTCCGTCCGGCGCGGGCGCGCATCAGACGTCGCCTGTGGCGGGGAAAGGTTTCGACCTGCGAGAAAGGCTGTATCGCGCAGCAATGACCGTTCCGCGAAATCTCGTCGCGCTGGTGGGAATCGGAGAGCCGGTGCGCCTGCATGGAGCCGCGGCCGGACTCGCCCCCGCTCTGGCGACGCGGTTCGACGGCAAAGTCGGAGCGCTCGCCTACCTTGTCCTGCTGCTGTGCTATCCGTGCATCGCGACCACGGCCGCAACCGCTCGCGAGACGAGCCGACGATGGACGGGCTTCATGGTGTTCTGGACGCTGAGCCTCGGCTATGGCGCCGCCGTCCTCTTCTATCAAATCGGAACATTCGTATCGCATCCCTCTTCGTCCGCGGCATGGATCATCGGCGTCCTGGCCTATTTCGTCCTTCTGGGCGCCGGGAGCTTCTATGTCGGACCACATCCGAAGACCGTCCCCTCAAATGCGCATGTCGAAGTCTGATGCTCATCGAGCTCGCAGATTTTCTGGCGTCTCGGAAAGAGGCGACGGTCAGCGACGTCGCCGCGCATTTCGACATAGCGCCGCAGACGGCGCGCGCGCTGCTCGAACATTGGGTTCGCAAGCGGAGGGCTGCGCGGATCGACCTGGAACAATGTCGGCAATGCGCCATTCACTGCGGCAAATCCTGGCAGGCCTATCGATGGATCGAAGAACGCGCGGACCGGCCTGACGGAATTGCGACGCCAGAGTGGGAAGCCGATGAGGACCATGGTGGACGACACTCGATCTCGAAAGGGAGAAAAGATGAATAACGCTATTCGCGCGGCGTTCGCCGCTTTCGCGCTGATCGGCGTCGGCGCCGTCGGGCCTCTCTCGCTCGCGCAGACCACAGCGCCGATGGAGCATGGCGGCAAAGGCGACCGTCACGGCGATCATGCCGGCCCTTCTTCCGACGGGGCGTTTCACAAACGCTTCGACGATGCGGCCAAATGGGCGAAAAAATTCGACGACCCGGAGCGCGACGCCTGGCAGAAGCCGGAGAAGGTCGTCGACGCGCTGCACCTCGATCGCGCCGCGCGCGTGGCGGATATCGGAGCCGGCACAGGCTATTTCAGCGTTCGGATCGCCAAGCGCATTCCGAACGGCAAGCTCTATTCGGCCGATGTCGAGCCCGATATGGTGGCTTATCTCGGCGAAAGAGCCGCGCGTGAACGCCTCTCCAATCTCACGCCCGTACAGTCCAGTCCCGACAAGGCGAATCTTCCCGAGCCCGTCGACCTCGCTCTCGTCGTCGACACCTATCATCATATCGGAAATCGCACGCAATATTTCTCCGCGCTCAAATCGTCGTTGCGGCCGAAGGGACGACTGGCGATCATCGACTTCAAGGCCGACTCGCCGGATGGCCCGCCCGTGGAACACCGAATTCCGCCCGAGAAAGTGACGAAGGAGCTCGAAGCCGCCGGCTATTCTCTGGTCGAGAAGCACGACTTCCTGCCGCGGCAATATTTCCTCGTCTATCAGAAGCGCGATTGATGGGCGCGTCTTTCGAGCCCGCCGCCGATGGCCACGCGTCCGGCGGCGAGCGGGGACCGCGCAAGGGGAAGCTTCTCGGCTTTTCCGGCGCAGTCGCGCTCGTCATCGCCAATACGATCGGAACGGGGGTCTTCACGACCTCGGGCTTCGCTCTGGCGGATCTCGGCGAGCCGGGCTTCGTCATGCTCTCCTGGCTGATCGGCGGCCTTTATGCGCTCGCGGGCGTCGTGATCTACTCCGACCTCGCCGCCGAATTTCCAGAGTCCGGCGGCGAATATGTCTTCTTGCGAAACACTCTGCATCCTGCGTTGGGCTCCGTGGCGGGATGGATTTCTCTCGTCGCGGGATTCACCACGCCGATCGCCGTAGCGGCGCTCGGCGCGCAACTCTATCTGGCCCGCGCCGGCGGTCCCGGCGCGGCGGCGCCATGGGTCGCCACACTCATCGTGATCGGCCTCGGCCTGCTCCATGCCGGCGCGCCCGCCAAGGGCGTCGCATTCCAAAATCTCGCGGTCCTGATCAAAATCTGCGCGATCGTCGCGTTCATCGCCTTCGGCGCGCCCGTGGCGGGCGCCGCGTTCGCCGCCGCGCCTCCGCCTTCGCTCGAAAGCTTCCCGCTCCTCGCCTTCGCCGGATCGCTGGTGTGGATATCCTATGCCTATTCGGGCTGGAACGCCGCAGTCTATGTCACGGGAGACATCGATGGCGGCGGCCGCACGGTGGAACGGGCGCTCTATTCGGGAACGCTTCTCGTCATCGCGCTCTACCTCGGAGTGAGCGCTGTCATCCTCTATGGCGCGCCGCCGGAACAAATCCGCGGCGTCGCCGAATCCGGCGCGCTCGCCGCGCTGGCGATCGGCGGTCCGCGCGCGGAACAGGCCTTGAGCGCGCTCATCGCACTCGCGCTCGTCACCTCGGCGTCGTCCATGCTGCTGAGCGGACCGCGCGTCTATGCGAGAATGGCGAGCGACGGCGTTCTCCCCGCCGCATTCGGTCGACTGGATGGCGATTATCCGCGCTTCGCGATACTGGCGCAGGCGACATTCAGCCTCATCGTCATTTGGAGTGGAGGCCTTCGCGATCTCCTTGAGTTCGCCGGCGTCACGCTGAGCCTTTCGGCGGGCGCAGTCGTCGTCGGATGGCTTCGACAACAAATGCGCCGCATCCTAGCACGGGACAAGCTTCTCGAGATATGCGCCGCCGTCGTGTTTCTGTCGACGACGGCAGGCATCATGATCTCCGCGCTGATCATGCGGCCGGCCTCGGCGATCGCCGCCGCCTTGCTGATCGGCGTCGGCCTTTTGGCTTACGCATTGGGCCGCCCGAGGGCGAATTCGGTAAATCGACGCGTTTAGAGCGTATTCGACGCCATCGGCCATTTCTGAACGTCGGGAAATCGCGATCGCCACATCGCGACGATCCGCGATGCTTGTCGCGCAACGAATTTCGAAATCGCCGCGCCCGACGGTGAGGACCGGTTGTCGCATTGGACGTTTTGTCCAATCCCGGCTCCGCCCGGCTTTGCGATAGTCAGAGCGAACAATCCGTCATAAGCGAGAAAGCCGGACGATGGACATCATCGGCGCATATCCAACATTCTACGTGCCCTATATCGGCTCTGCATGGGTGATGGGGATCATCGGGGTCATTCACGTCCTCGCCTCTCACACGTCGGTGGGAGCGGCCTTTCTATTCGCGATTCTGGAGACCAAGGCCTATCGGGACGCCCAGCCGCAATTGCTGGACTTCATCAGGCGCTTCGGCGTTTTCCTGCTGGTTTTCTCCTATGTGATCGGCTCGATCACCGGCCCTGGCATCTGGTATGCGATCACGGTGGCGAGCCCGCGCGGCGTCAGCGGCCTCATTCACAATTTCGTCTGGGTCTGGGCGACCGAATGGATCTATTTCACGGTCGAGGTGATCGGCGTCTATGCGCTCGTCTATCTGATCGGCAAGATCGACCCGCTCACACATCTGAAATTGACATGGTCTTTCGCGCTCGCCTCCTGGGCGACGATGCTGCTGATCGTCGGCATATTGTCATTCATGATGTGGCCGGGAAACGCGGCCTGGTACGAGACCGGGTCGACAAACGACGCCTTCTACAATCTCAATTTCTTCGCCCACCTCGGAATCCGCACCGGCTCGATGCTGGTCATGGCCGTCGTCGTCGGATTCATCGTGGCGTCGGGGATGAAGGACACAAATCTCAAAGTGTCGGTCATGCGCCTGCTGGCGCCGATCGGCGTCGTCGGCGGCTTCTTCGCCGTGATGATGTTCCTCTATTATCTACAGACGCTGCCCGGCAATGCGCTGATCATGCTGCGCTCGCATCTTCTGCCGCGCTACGCCGACGGCATGATCGCGGTCTTCGTCGTCACGACGCTCTATCTGCTGATCGGCTGGGCGAGACCGCAGCTGGTGAAGCCGCCGCTCGCCATCGCGCTGTTCCTGCTGCTGGCGACGATAGGCGTCTGGCCGGAAGAGCGTATGCGCGAAAGCATGCGCAAGCCCTATGTCGTCGGCCAATATATCTACGGCAATCAAGTGATCTCGCGCGATGCGCCCGGCAAGGGAGTCGTCGGCGAGGTCGATGCGATCGCCGAGAAGGGCCTGCTCGCGCTTCACCCCTTCATTCCCGATCGCCTGCGCACCGTGACCGCCGACAATCGACTAGAGGTCGGCGAGCTGCTCACGAAGATCGCCTGCTCGAATTGTCATTCCCTCGAGCCGGGCGCGCCCTTGCGCAGCCTGCCCGATAAATTCCACGGCTCGGGAGACACGGATCTGATCGCAGCCTTTCTGAACGGTCCACTGAAGCACGGCGCGATCCCCTATATGCCCCGCATCGATCTGCCGCCCGATGAAACAGACGCGATCGCGAGCTATCTCACGGCCGTCGGCGGCGCACGGCGCGCCGAGCCGACGATCGCGGCGACGCCGTCCGGCTCCACGGAGAATTGAACGATGACTATCGGCTCCATGATGAACGCCATGCGCGATCCCGCCGGCGTGCCGGGCGCGCCTGGATTGTTCGAGGCGCTCTTCGTCGGCACTTGGGTCTTGCACATCGCCTTCGTGCTGCTGACCCTCGGCGCCTGCGCGCTCGCCGTCGCCGGCTTTCTGCTTCGCGAAAGCGGTCCGCATTGGGCGCGGCTTTCGGCGGCGATGACGGGCGTCGCCAAGATCGGCGTCTCCTTGCTGATCGTGCTCGGCGTCGCGCCTCTTCTGTTCACGCAAGTGATCTATGACCCGCAATGGTATGCGTCGAATGTCCTGTCAGCGAGCTGGGCGATCGGCTTTATCGCGACTCTGATCGTCGGCTATTGCTCATGGTTCGCCTTCTACGCGAAGAACGAGGCTTCGGCGAAACGTGTCGTGGTCGCCTATGGCGTCGTTGCTCTGGCGATTTTTCTGCTCGACGGATTGATCATGCATGCGCTGACCTATCAGGCCCTGCTTCCCGAGCGCTGGATGGAGTGGTATGCGCCCGGCGGCGTCGTCGACACGAGCGGCGCGCGGTTGCACGCCGTTCAATGGCCGCGCTATCTCTTCATCGTCAGCCTGTCGGCGCCGGCGGTCGGCGTGTTTCTTCTCGCCTATGCCGACTATTTCGCGCCGCGCTCCGACATCGATCCTTCCTATCTCGCCTTCGCGCGCGCGGTCGGGCGAAAAACCGCAGTCTTCGCCTCGCCCCTGTCACTGGCGCTTTTTCTCTGGTGGATGACCGATCTTCCGCCGGGCGGCCAGCTCGTCATGCATCCGCTCGCCTTTCTGCTCGCCCTGTCGGTTCCCGCCCTCGCCTGGCTGGTCTGGACCAAAAGCGCGCCGGGACGCGGCTATCTGTTTCTCTGGGCAGGCGTGGCCATGCTCATCCTATTGTCCATTTGGCGCGAACTCATTCGCGTCTCCACAATGTCGACATTCGGCTATTCGATCGACGACTACAAAGTGAATGTCGATTGGCCCTCGGCGATCCTGTTCGCGACCACTCTTCTGGGCGTCGGCGGACTCGTCGGCGGCTTCTATCTCACCTTGTGCTACCAGGCCGGCCGCGTCAGGGACGTCTATTTTCCCGGAGCCAACGTCGCTCGGCTCAGTTCCGCTGCGGTCACTGTCTTGATCGTCTGGATCGCGACCTTCTTCACCTATGGCGCCGCCGTCTGGGTCAAGAACGTCTTCCTCCCCTGATTGTCTGGAGCATGATGATGACGCACGAAATTTGCGTGGCGCCCCTATCGAACGTCCGCGTCCCGCGCGCGCCGCTTCCCTTGCGACGACAGAAGTTGCGATCGACCGCGCTGATCGCCTCGATGGCGCTGGCGATCCTCGCTTTCTTCTCCATCCAACCGGCCCTTGCGCAAATGCCGGATGTCGCTGCGGGACGGAAGCGGGCCGAAGTCTGCATGGCCTGCCATGGCGAGAACGGCCGCGCCGTCGTGCCGGGCGTCCCGCATCTCGCCGGACAGGATCGCGACTATTTGGCGCAGGCGCTGAGGGACTACAGGCTCGCGCAAGAGCGGCATAATCCGACCATGACGGAAATGGCGAAGCCGCTCAGCGATGCGGACATCGACAATATCGCTGGATTCTTTCACGGCCTGCGGGCGGAAAAATGACCTCTTCGATCAGGGTTGCGGCGCTGAGCCGGCGGGGCGTTCGATGGCCTCGGACAAAGGACTGGATAGCGCCGATTTCGATCGACGACTCGACGAACACGAAGAATCTCCTGCTCCTCGTCGCTCTGCGCTGGGTGGCGATCTGCGGTCAGATCGCGTCGATCGCCGTCACCCATCTCTGGCTCGACATCCCTCTTCCGATTTTCGAAATGGGAGAGGTGATCGTCGTTCTCTTGTTTCTCAATCTCGTCACGCTCTATAGATGCTCGAACGACGCGCCGATCGCCGACACGGAGCTCTTCGTCCAATTGCTGCTCGATGTCGCGACGCTGACGATTCAGCTCTACCTCAGTGGCGGCGCGACAAATCCATTCATTTCGCTGTTCCTGCTGCAGGTCATCCTCAGCGCTGTTCTTTTGCAGCCTCCGTTCACGTGGACGATCGTCGTCCTCACCGGCGGCTGCTTCATCTGGCTCACAACGCATTATCGGCAGATCGGCCTGGCCCACGCGCATGAGCACATGCGTGGCTCGTCGAAATTCTTCGACCTCCATATCCACGGCATGTTCGTCTGCTTCGCTCTGGCCGCCGTGCTCCTCGTATTTCTCGTGACCCGCATCAATCGCAATCTCCGCGACCAGGACGCGCGCCTGTCGCAAATGCGGCAACATGCCGTGGAGCAGGAACATATCGTGCGCATGGGGCTGCTCGCCTCCGGCGCGGCGCATGAGCTGAGCACGCCGCTCGCGACGCTGACGGTGATCCTGCAAGACTGGGAGCGAATGCCTCTGCTGGCGAACAACCCCGAGATCGGCGACGAGCTGCACGAGATGAAGACCGCGCTCGCCCGTTGCAAGGAGATCATGTCACATGTCCTGCTGAACGCGGGCGAAATTCGTGCGGAGCGCATGGAGCGGACGACGATCGTGAAATTTCTCGACGACGTGGCGCGCGAATGGCGAAGCCTTCGAACCCCTGCGCATTTCGCCTATTGCAAGCGCATCGACGTCGATAGCGCCATCGCTCCAGACGTCATCCTCAAACAAATGCTGTTCAATATACTGGACAATGCATTGGAAGCCTCTCCGAACTGGGTCGGGCTACAGGCGACGCGAGAAGGCGATGTCCTGGTGCTGACGGTGCGGGACAAAGGACCGGGCTTTCCTCCCGACATTCTCGACCGCTTCGGGAAACCCTATCGATCGACCAAGAATCGGCCCGAGAGCGGCCTCGGGCTCTTTCTCGTCGTCAATGTCCTGCGCAAGCTCGGGGGCTCGATCGAGCCACGAAACTGCGCCAGCGGCGGCGCGATCGTCGAGTTGATGCTACCTATCGGCGCTATGTCGGTCGAGGAGCGCGATGCGTCCTGATCCCCTTCTCGTGATCGTCGAGGACGATGCGTCCTTCGCGCGGGCGTTGCGGAAGTCCTTCGAGCGGCGAGGATATTGCGTCAGCGTTTGTGACGGCGCGGAAGCGCTCGACACGGCGCTCACGACCATCAGCCCGTCCAATGCAGTCGTCGATCTCAAGCTCGCCGGTGGATCGGGACTGGAATGCGTGAAAATTCTGCATCGGCGCGACCCTTCGATGAAGATCGTCGTGCTGACCGGCTTCGCGAGCATCTCGACAGCTGTGGAAGCGATCAAGCTCGGCGCCTGTCATTATCTCGCAAAGCCATCGAGCGTCGACGACATAGAAACGGCTTTCACCCGCCGCGAAGGTGACAGCAGCGTCGCATTGTCACAGCGTCAGAGCTCGATCAAAACCCTGGAATGGGAGCGGATCCACGAAACGCTCGCCGAAGTGAACTTCAACATTTCGGAAGCGGCGCGGCGGCTCGGCATGCATCGGCGAACCCTCGCTCGGAAGCTCGCCAAGCAGCGAATCGGCTGATCGGCTGGCCGGTGCAGTCGATCTTCGCTGCGATCGAGGCGATCGCCGCCCATTGTGAGGCGTGATCGCCATGGTGCTCCTGCGCCATCCGAACCGCCCGTTCCCGAACCTCAGCTGAAAATCTGCTCGATGGCTTTTTCTTCGTATCATGGCTCCATCCAATCAAGAGTTGGAGCCTCCGGCAATCCCGGGGCGGTTCAGACCGCGGGCCCGATTCGCGGCCTGACCCTTCGGCGCGGAATCGACGCCAGACCACAGGATGCGCCGACCTTCGCAGTCGTCTCAGTCGCCGATCCAACGGCGTAGCAGGCGCCGTCGGTCGCCGGCAAGCTCTCCGCGACCATGCAACATACGCCTGTTGTCGATGATCAACACGCTTCCCGGCCGTAACGCGATGGCGACGCCGTGTTCCCCGGGAAAGTCGCCGAGCGCCGCGAGCACACGGCTGGCAGCCGGCGAAAGCGACTCCTCGACAATCAGCCAGGGCGCATAATTGATGCGCCAACCGCCATGTCGATCGCCTGAAAGAAGGGGCAGACTCCCGGCTTCATGCGCGCCCTCGATCGCCGGAAACCGCACCGCGACGCGATTTAAGGCGTTGATTTCCGCCGGCGTCGCGCCGTCGAAAATAGGCTTCGTGTCCTTGAGAAGCATTTCGCCGCCAATATCCTGCTGCACGAGGCATAGCCAAACGACGTAGCGGGCGAAGGGCGAGTCGGTATGATAGGCGAGAGGCGCCTCCCGTTTGAAATAACTCGTCGCTCCCGCCTCGACTCGAATTTCGCATTCGTGGATGATCGGCCCGAGCTTGTTGCAGATGTCGTCGTAATCCGCCGCGTCCACGCGATCGGGCGCGAAGAAATAACCGTGGTCGCGGATCTTTTCCCGGATCGCGTCGAGGGACGCCAGCGAAGCGGCCGCCGGAATCATCGCCGATGCTCCGCGGCGAGCGCCTTTGGAGTCGCGCCGAGGGCGCCGACGGGGAGACAGCAAATGCGCGCCAGAACATTTTCGAGGACGCGCGACGGGTCCTCGTCCTCGCTCGGCGAGCGCCAGGCGATATACCCGTCCGGCCGCGCCAATAATGCGCCGTCCGCGCCGAGCCCGACCTTATCGAGAAATGTTGCGGACGGGTCGTCGACATCGACGTCCAGGCGGAAACAGTCGAGCGGCGCGCCTCCCTCCCCCAAGCGTCGCGCGGCATCAATCCACGCGCCGCCTCGTGGACCCGCGAACAGCACGAAGTCACGCCCGATGAGATCATGTGTGGAGACGCTAAGGCCATTTCGGCGCAGCTCGACATGCGGCAGGCGGGTACCGGGCGAGCCCGACGGCTGCAGCGGGTGTTCCGTCGCCGCGCCGTCGTCGGTCGCATCGGAGACGATGGCGGCGGAGCGATAGCGATAGCCGAGCGCGGCGCTCAGATAGTCCGCTTCATGCGCGCGCACTCTGATCTCGTCCCGATCGGGTTGCAGGCGTTCCACATAATTGGCGAGCTGGCGGGACAGGGCGATATGGGCGACGGGAAGGCGCTCCGCTTGATAGGTGTCGAGAAGCGCCGGCCCTGCGTCGCCCTTCAGCACATAGGCGAGCTTCCAGGCGATATCGGCGGCGTCCTGAAGCGCGGTCTGACCGCCGAGCCCGCCGACGGGTGGCATGAGGTGGGCGGCGTCTCCGGCGAGAAAGACGCGGCCCTGCGCCATGCGCGACGCGATCAGCGCCGATTTTCGCCAGAACAGAATATCGATCACTTTCACGTCGACGTCTCCAGCGCCGAGAGCGGCCCTGACGAGCGCCGCGCAGCGCGCCGCATCGAATTCGTCGGGCGACTCCGCCGCGGGATCGAAAGCGATGTTGAGCTGCCCACGATTGGGATCATCGCAGCTGACGAAGACTCCCGTGAACGCCGCATTGCGCAGATAGCAAAGCACGAAACCGGCGCCGGGAAGAATCGTCGCCAGATCGGCTTCGAAAAGAATGGACACGGAGTGCGAGATGACGCCGGGACCCCGCATCTCGATCCCGAGTTGCTCCCGCGTCGCGCCATTCGCGCCGTCCGCCGCGATCATATAGTCGGCGCGCACCTCGATGTCGTCCTCGGCGGCCACGTCGTGGAGACGCGCGGTGACGCCGTCCCGATCCTGAACGAATTGCGTGAGCATCGTCGAAAACCGCACGTCGGCGCCGAGCGCTCTCGCATGCTCGAGAAAAATGGGCTCGACCCGATCCTGCCCCGCCGTGCAGACCTGCGCCGGCGAAACATTGGGGCCGTCGAAATCGCTTTTGGCGATGAGCGTCCGGATTTTTGGTCCGGTGACCGTCGCCGCGATATAAGCGAGAACGTCGTTCGCCGCCGCGCGGGACACGCCGAAGAGATCTTTTTCCAGGCCCGGAACGACGCGTAGCAGTTCCATGCTGCGCCGATTGACGCCATGCGCCTTGGGATGGCGGGAGGCGGCCTCGTGGCGCTCCGCCACGAGGCAGGAGATTCCGCGCCACGCCAAGAGCATTGCCGCCGTCAGCCCCGCGTAGCCGCCTCCGCGAATGAGAACTTGCGTGCGAATGCGTTCGACGCTCATTGCGTTTTCCTTTTCATCGTCGCGCAGTCAGCCGGCGCGACGTTGCGCGCCGCGGCCGGCTGCCTCAACATTGCAAAGCGGGTTGGGGCGTCGGCTCGCGTGGGTCCGAGAGGCGTCTCCAAAGAACGGCCGCGCAAATCGCTTCCGGCGCGATCAAGGCGAGATAGGCGACCGCCGGCTCGTCGAGATGCAATCCGAGCGCGGTCAAAGGCAAGGCGACGAAACAGGCGACAAGGCCGTCGACCGTCGCGGCGTCGGCGAAGCGGCCGTCGGCATGCAAGGCCCCGCGCATGACGTTCGTCGCAAATCTGATGGGAAGCGACAAAGCGAGCGCGGCGACGAATGTCGACCACCAGCGTCCCTCCTGCTGGTATATGGCCTGTCCGATCCAACCGCTGCTCGACAGCAGGATTGTCCCCGCGGCGACGGCGACGGGAATTCCCTGTCGCCACAAATGAACGATTTGCGACGCAATTTCCGCTCGCGGCCATTCCGAAAGACGCAAGGCGAGAAATCTAGTGAGCGCGGTGAAGGGCGTGAAAAGGAGCAGGACGAGAATTTGCCCGGCGGCGTAAGCGTCTGCGCGCGCCGTTTCGAAACGCCCGATCCACGGCGCGGCAAAAAGCGCGAGCGATGTCAGGACGAGAAGTTGAGGCGACAAAACTCTCGCCGCTTCCCATAGCGATTGCGCGAGAAACGACCGCGCGAAGGCCCAGGAGGGAAGCCGCGGAGCCGCGTCATGATCCCGCCGCGCCGCCGCGAACGTCACAGTCGCTCCGGCCGTCGCGGCGACGAAGCCCGCGATGAAACATCCCTCGAAGCCGAAACCGAGCGGATAGACGAGCGTATAGGCGGCCGCCGCCTTGAGGACGATCTCGAAGGATTTCCAGCAAAGGGCGACGCGCCCGCGCTCGGTCGCGAACAGGATGAACAGGCCGACGCCGGAGAGAACGCGGAATGGGATCGCGGCCAAATGCCAGCCGAGCGCGGATCGAGCGAGACGGACGGCCTCCGTCGTTCCACCGATCAGGGTCAGCCCCGACGGATAGGTCAAGCAGCCGATCGCACCGGCGCCCCCGCCGACAACGAGCGCCACAACCCATAATTGCGCGACGATTCTCGACCTCCCGCAAGTGTCACGCTCCTTGGCGACGATGACGGAGGCGACGCCCCCCACCGCCGCGACGAGAACGGCGTCGAGGAGGGCGACGCGCGCGAGCAGGGCATATGCCGCCGGCGCGCCGGCGCCTAATCTCGCGATCATCGCCAAGTCGATCTGAAACGAAACCGGCGCGATGGACAGGGTCGCGAGCAAGGGACAAAATCCTCGCCAGAATCCTCTTCCGTTCATAGCGGGAGGCTCCGCCATCCTGGGAACTCCGCAATCTCCGAGCCGGGAATGGTGAAAAAGCCGAAAAACGCATCTCCGACGGCGATTGGCTGGTCCAGTTCCACCAATTCGACCTGACGGCCCGCGCTCAGGCTGCTGCATTTCCATCCAACGACAAAAGTCGGCGTGGCCGCGCAGCCGATAGCGAGGCCACGCGCCGCGCCGCGGTCTCTGATCGCCCAACGCGCGGCCGAGGCGCCCATGAGCGAAATCAATAGTTCGTCGCTGAGGCGGTCGCGGAAAACCGATTGCCGCAGCCATCGATACAGCCAGAGATAGTAAGACCAGGTGAAGCGAACGCCCTGCTCGCGCGCCCACTCCATGAAAGGCGCGAAAATCGTCATGCCGTCGGGACCAGACAACTCCAGCAGTTCCGGACAGATATCGAAAGTCGAGTGCCAATAGGCGCGCAGACTGACGTCGATCCGGCCATAGGCGCGAGAATTGGGTGGATAGTCCAATATCCGCGAAGGAGATGTCAGAACGTCGAACAACTCACGATCAGTTCGCGCAAGCGATGGCTCGTTCATCCTGCCGCTCCTCGGTCCCGCTGGTGAAAATTTCGCGCAAGCGCCGCAAATCGGCGATGATCGAGTCGTATTCGATATTGCCGTCGCGCTCGTAAGTGATCGTCGCGTCCGGCTTGTCGAAAATATGTCGGCGTCCGCGAAGGAAGGCGAGCGTATCTTCCGCCAACTCTTCCGCATGCGAGTCGTGAACAATATGCGGCGGGTTGACCGCGCGGCTGTAGCCGGCGACGTGAAAGTGATTTGTGGACGCGATCACCTTGTCCCAGGCTTCGAGAGGCGCGCCGCAATTGAGATTGGCGCAGACCGAGTTCGATGCGTCGAAAAGCGCGCCTGCTCCCGTGTCCTGCATCAGCCGCTCGAAAAAGCGCGGCGCTTCCCATCCGCCTTCCATGATCGATGGATAATTCTCGATGAAAATGCGTTGGCCGAGCATTTCCTGCCAAAGATCGACCCGCACGCGCACGCGATCATAATCCCGCGCGTAATCCAGCTCTCCCAAATGAAAGAGATTCACTCCGTGATGAGTGAAGCTCGCGCCATGGTCGGAGACATAAAGCGGCTTCATGTCGCGAATGAACGGACGAAGGCGTGTTGCGAAATCCTGGAGCGCGTCGAGATCCTCGTCGATGAACTCCGAAAACATGATATGAAACCCTGTCGGGCAATCAAACGCTCGCGCCAGCTCCGCCGGCGGGACGCAAAGAAAATTATCGATCAGCAATTCACAATAATCAATATGTCCTTCGGCGATCATGCGCCGAACCATTTCTGTCGTCTCCGTGAGTGTGAAATTGAATCCGATCCGCATCGCATTCACCTGTGCCAGCGCATGAACAATGGAATGTATCGTGCGCCGCCCGAAGGGCGGACGGCGCACGACAGCTGCGATGCTTAGCCCCAGCAGGCGGTGCCGCAGTCGGCGCCGGTGCGGCCGTTGACGACGAGAGTGGTGCGCTTCACGATGTTGATAGCCATGATAGTCTCCTTGGACGATCAGTCGATGTCGCCGCATCTGTCATTGGAGCGGCGGGTCGGTCGCCTGCGCGAGCCTTCCGAGAAACTGAGACGGTTCTGCATGGGAAAACCCGACACGGAATTCGAATTGTTTGCTTCTGGCGCGCGCCTCGATGCTGTCGTCGTCGACTTGCGTCCGAGCCGACCGAGTAAAAATTCGCGCGCCTTGACCAGATTGCGTTCGACGGTTCTCGTGGCGACGTCGCAGCGCGTCGCGACTTCCGATTGAATTCGTCGATGTGGTAAAGTAGGAAAATTCTTCGACAGATCGGCGGAAGCTCGGCAAGACATGCGAGCAACAAGCGCAGCTCGTTTGCGCTTTCGAGCGTGGCGTCCGCATCCGACGCATGGGCGTCCGACGCGAGAAAGAAATCGATTGCTGCGTCGTAGCCGGAATGGATCCGGACCTTCTGCTGGTCGCTACGACAGGATTCGGCCAGTCGAAAGACTACGAGCGTTTCGCCGAGGCGGGCATCGATTACATCTCGTGAAGCCTATCGATCTCGATTCTCTCAGGCTCATACGGAATCACCGCTCCGCTGGTGAGCGGTTTTATCGCAAATTTTTGTTTATGAATGCGACGAGCGTGCGAGAATGACATGGCTTACGCGGCGATGGCATAGAACCAGCTGTGCTGGACGAAATTTGTCCCTGGCATCGCACACGTCCGCCAGCTCCACTGCGACCGATCATAGCCCCAACCGACCCGCGACAAAAAAATCGCGACAGAGTCCGCGCGCGGGCATGGTTCCAAGAGGCGGCCGCCGCGACCCGCGGCGGCCGGAGGATCAATATTCGACGCGCAGCGAGCCGATGACGGAGCGCGGCGCGCCGGGCGAGCCGGCGAAGCGGCCGGGGAATTGCGACGTGCCGTAGTAATAGGTGGAATTGGTGAGATTGTCGGCGTTGATCTGCGCCGTCACGAAGCTCCCCCCGAGCTGGAAGCGATAGGAGGCCATCGCCTTCAGATTCGTATAGGCGGGCGCGAGATAGGTGTTGGCGGGATCGACGAAGGCGTTGCCGACGCGCGATACGCCGATTGCTCCGCTCAAGCCGCGCAAATAACCGTCCGCCTCATATTTCACCCAGACATTGCCCATGTTGTCAGGTACGGCGGGCAGACGCTTGCCGGCGATGGGCGCCTGCGTCGTCACATCGAAGGGGTCCGTCGCCGAAGGCGTCGAGCCCTTCGTCACATGCGTCGACATATGTGAGAAATTGGCGATGACGCTCCAATTGTCGTCGATGCGTCCGCTCACATCGAGCTCGACGCCTTCGCTGCGCGCATCGAGCAGATCGAACACATAATTGCGCAGCGCCGTCGGAGCGCTCGGCGTCGCCTGCGCGATATTATGCTTGTCGATGACGTAATAGGCCGCCGTGGCGATGAGGCGCTTATCGAAGAGCTCCGCCTTCACGCCGCCTTCCCACTGGATCGCGCGCTGTGGGCCGAGCGGCGTGTTGTTGCGCGTCACGCCATTGTTGACGCCGAAGGACTCCGTGTAATTGCCATAGAAAGCGAGCCAGGGCAGCGCTTGGACCGAGAGGCCGACGCGCGGGCTGAAGGCGTGATCGGCGACGCGCACGGCGAGATAATTGGCGCGCATCAGCGCATTGTTCAGCACAGCGGAGGTCGAGGATTGGCCCGAGCTCACGGCACTGGCGAAATCATAGCGGCCGCCGAGCAGAAGATGGACGCGATCGTCGAAGAAGGAGATCATGTCCTGCGCATAGAGACCCTGCCACTCCTGCGCGCGGATGAAGGCCGTGCCATTGGCTGGCGTGATGAAGCGCGAGATTCCGAGGCCGCTATAGGGCGCGATGCTCGCATTGTAATAATTGGGCGCATAGATGTTGAGCGATTGCGCCTGGTTCGACTGATAAATGTCGCCGACCTGCGAATAGCTCATATGATCCGTGCCGATGAGCACGGAATGATGCAGGAATCCCGTGTCGAACCTGCCTTTCACATCGAGATTGCCGGTGATGGTGCGATAGCTGACCGGACCCCAATTGAGCGAGACATTGGATTGTCCGACCGGCCCTGAGGTCGGGCACCAGGCCGCAGGCGTGTTGTTGAGCTGGCCCGGCTGATTGACGCAGACGAGGAAGAAGCTCGTCTGAATGGCGCGACTGTTGGAATAGAGAAAGCGATTGGTGACGCTCCAATCTTGGTCGAGATCATAGGTCCAATCGAAGGCGACCTGCCGACGCATGTCGTGGCTGGGATTGTCGACGGTGATGCTGGGATCGCCGAGATAGCGGCTGATCGGAATCGGCGCGGCGTTGTAGCCGATGGCGGGAATATTCGGGTTGTTGTCGACGCCCTTCACATCGGTATATTCGGCGTCGACATTGAGCTTGAAATGCTCGCTCGGATGATAGGTGACGGTCGCCGAGCCGAACCAGCGATCATCGGTCACATAATCGATGAAAGACGGATTGTGATTGAATTCCGCCGTCACGCGATAGAGCCAGACTTTGTCCGGCGTGATCGGCCCAGTGGCGTCGATCGTCGTGCGCGCGCCGCCGAAGGAGCTTCCCTGCTGCTGGACGGAATAATAGGGCGTCTCCAGCGGGCGCTTGATGATCGTGTCGACGAGGCCGCCGGGCTCGACGCGGCCGTAGAGCATGGCGACAGGACCTTTCACCACCTCGATCGATTGCACATTGGCGGTGCTCGGGCATTTTTGCGCGGGAAGCAGCAGGCCGTTGCGATAAGATTGCGAGAGCTGGAGATTGCCGGTCGGAAAGCCGCGGATGATGAGATTCTGGAACAATGTGCAGCCGGTCGGCATCAACGATGTGCTGCTCACCGCGCCGACGACGGCGTCATTGATGGAGATGGCCTGTTTGTCGTCCATCGTCTGGCGCGTCACCACTTGTACGGCGATCGGCGTGTCGAGGATCGGCGCATCGAGCTTCGCCGAGGAGGCGCTCGTGGCGGCGTAGCCGGTGACGCGGTCGCCCGATCGCGCGCTGCGCGGATCATCGGCGCCGTCCGGGCGGCGCGTGGCTGCGCCGATGTCGATCGTCGGCAGCAGCTCCTGCGCCTGGGTGTGAGCGAGAAAAGCGAGGGATAGCGCCGTGCTGGCGAGGGCGCGGCGCGCCGCGCGTGAAACAATAAGCATTGCGATGGTCTCCGGCCGCGTCTTGGAGAGACGCGCTTGAAGCGGACAGATCATGCAGCTCGACGGCTGCGCTCGATCGGCGGAGAGACGGGCGGCGGGCCGCGGGCCGAGGTGGAGCGGGCGCAGGCCAAAGGCGCGCGAGGCCCTCCGTCTTCGGCCGGGGCGGCGGAGCCGGCGGAGGCGAGCGGCTCGGGAAATGGCGCGCGACCGGTGAGAATGGCGAGCAGAATGGCCTGCTTGTCCGCGCGGTCGACCGAACAGATCAGGCAGCAATCGGCCGGGTGCGGCCGCCCCGGCGCCGTGCGGCCCTGCCGCCGGCATTCGCCCGCGACCGCGCCGACCCGTTCCATCCCGGCCGCATCGGCGGCTGCGGCGTCGCGGCCGAAGCCCACAGCCAGGCCCTGCAGGACGAGCAGAAGCGCGAAAACCCGAACCAGACGCCGCAAAATTGCATCCTCACGCCAGATGAAGACAATTTCTCTAACAAAAGTCGCATAACGGTAGCGTAACGAGACCCCGTTGATGGCCGGGCGGCGTGAATTCGCTGGGACCTGTTGCAAAGATACGACACCGGCGGCTAGGCTGCTATTCGGCGGCGGGGCGCGGAAAGCAACGATGCGGATTTTGATCGTCGAGGACCAGCCGGAGCTGGCGATGCTCGTCGCCGGGCGGCTCACCAAATCAGGTTATGTCGCCGACAGCGTCGCGACGCTGGCCGAGGCCGTCGAGGCGGTGGCGCAATTCGACTATCCGGTGATCCTGCTGGATCGCCGCCTGCCGGACGGCGACGGCGTGTCGATTCTGAAGCAGCTGCGAACGAGCAAGCCGGCCTCGCGCGTGCTGCTGGTGACGGCGGCGCGCTCGATCGACGACAGGATCAATGGGCTCGACGCCGGCGCCGACGATTATCTCACCAAGCCTTTCGCCGTCGACGAGCTGCTGGCGCGCATAAGAGCCGTGCTGCGACGTCCGCAGGGCGCCGCTCCGCCGCCTGTCGCGCTCGGCGAATTGACCTTCGATCTCGACCAGCGCGAGGCCTTCGTGCGCGGGAACCCCTTGGTCCTCGCCAAGCGCGAATTGCTGCTGCTCGAGGCGCTGATGCGGCGGGCCGGACGGGCCGTCAAGCATGGCACGCTGATCGGCGAAATCTACGGCCTCGACGACAGCGTGCAGATCGACGCGCTCAAAATGTCGGTCTCGCGCCTGCGCCAGCGGCTGAAGGAATGCGAGGCCGGCGTCGAGATCCATACGCTGCGCGGCATAGGCTATCTCATCGAGAGTTCGCGCGCGTGAGGCTGCTTCGCTCGCTCTCCTCCCGGCTCGTCTTCAATTGGGTCGTCATCTCGCTCATCGCCTTCTTCACCGTTCCGGCGACCGTGCTCTTGCCGCTGGCGGCGTTCGGCGTCGACGATGTCGGCTATGTGCGGCTCGAGGGTCATACGGTGAAGCGTGCGCGCGTCATCGTCATGCACGCCGTCCGCAAGACACCAGAGGGCCGGCTTCGCATCGAGCCGACGCCGGAGCTGCGAGACTATATGGCGCGCAATCCGCGCTTCCGTTTCGCGGCCTTCGATGCGCGGACAGGCGAGGCATTCGCCGGCTCGTCGCAGGAGCTCGTCGATTATTTCAGCAGCCAGCTCGGCAAGCTCGAAATGCTCGGCGCGACCTTCCACATATTGGGCGACGACGACCCCGACTCGCGCGGCTCCGCCCGAATGGTGCGAACGCCGCTCGGCCGTTTCGGCACCATCGTCTATGGCGCGCAATTCCATTGGGACGATATGCTGTTCTGGCTCTACAACTATCCCACCACGGCCAATGTCCTCGCCTATCTCCCGCTCTGCGCGGCGCTGTCGCTGGTCGCGCTCGTCGTCGTGCGCAGGAGCCTGACGCCACTGCGCGTCAGCGCGGCCAAGCTCGCCGAGATCGACCTCGACTCGCTTGATCGGCGCGTGCCCACGGCCGACATGCCCTCCGAGGTCCTTCCTTTCGTCGAGGCGCTGAATGGCGCGCTCGAGCGCGTCGGCGCCGGCGTCGCCCGCCAGCGTCGCTTCATCGCCAATTCGGCGCATGAGCTGCGCACGCCCATCGCCATTTTGCGCACGCGGCTCGATCAGCTCGACGACACGCCGATCAAACAGGAGCTCGAGCGCGATTCTCTGCGCATTCAGACGATCCTCGAGCAGCTCATGGTGCTGGCTCAGGTCGAGGAGCGCGCCAAGACTTGCGCGGCGCCGCAGCTCGATCTCGGCGAGGCGGTGCTGACCGTCACCGCCGATTACACGCCGATCGCGCTCCGCGCCGGCCGCCGCCTCGCGTTCGAGCCGCCGCCGACGCCGGTCGTCGCGCGCGCCTATGAATGGGCGCTCGAGAGCGTCGTCGGCAATCTCGTCGCCAACGCCCTGCGCGCCGAGCCGCCGGGCGGCGCGGTCGTCGTGCGCGTCACCGCCGACGCCGTGGTCGAGGTGGAGGATCATGGCGAGGGTGTCGAGCCCGCCTGTCGCGAGACGATTTTCGAGCCCTTCTGGCGCAAGAGCGAGGCGACGCCGGGAGCCGGCCTCGGCCTCGCCATTGCGCAAGAATTGATGGAGAAGCTCTCTGGCCGCATATGGGTGGAGGAGACGCCGGGCGGCGGCGCCACATTCAAGCTCGCTTTCGCCAAAGTGGATTAAAGACCGCTCACCCGAGGCCGGCGAGCGCGAGACCATTCCATCCTCATTCCATCACTCGCAACGGTGTAGCCCTCTCCCCCGGTCGGTCCGTTGTCGCGAAGGACGCATAAGCGTCATTCATGGTCGCGAGGCGCGTCGGCAACGAAGCGGTTCAGAGCCCATGAGCAGACCTGAATCGCTCCGTCAATGAAAGGTCAGAATGCCCATTTCATCCCGGCGTAGACCGCGCGGCCATAGCCCGGATAAAAGGCCGCCGGATTCGACGCGCGCGCGTCGATGATCGTCGTCACATCGCTGATGTAGTGGCGATCGGTGAGATTGCGCGCATCGATATAGAAGGTGAGCCCATAGGGCAGCTTCATGCCCGCCTGAACGCCGAGCAGCACATAGCCGGGCGTCTGCAGCGTGTGCATGTAATCGACGTAAGACCCTTCTGGAACCCAATCGATCGACGGCGCGACATAGAGCCCGTCCGGCCGGCTGTAGGCGAGCGTCGTGCGCAGCACATGGCGCGGAACGCCGGCCAGCGGATTGTTTCCGTAATTGGCGTCGCCGACGAAGCGGAAGTCGCTCCATGTCCAGACTTGGCTCAGCTTCAGCACATCATCGGGCGCGGTGATGTTGCGCCACAAATCGACGCTGGCGGCGAGCTCGACGCCCTGATGCATGGTGCGCTTGGCGTTGAACGTCGTCGCCGGCACGCCCGCGCCGGGATTGGTGCTGAACTTCAGCAATTCGTCCTGCAGCTCGGTATGGTAGAAAGTCACGTCCCAGGCGAAGCGATCCCATTTGCCGCGCGAGCCGATCTCCCCCGTCCAGGCCTTTTGCGATGCGAGCGGCGTGAAGGAGGCGCCGGGCGTCGGCGGAAAGAAGCCCTGCGTCAGATCGACGAAATCGGGAACGTCGCGGCTGCCGGTCATATCGGCGAAGAATTGAATCTCCGGGGTCGGCTGGAACATTAGTCCGACCTTGGGCACGATGCCGCGATAATTCTTTTCCGTGTGATTGGCGAGCGGCTCATAGGGAATGCCGCCGATCACGGAATAGCGCCGATCGTCGCTGAAGATTTTTGCGCCGAACATCAGAGCGAGCTGCGGCGCGATATAGAAGCGATCCTCGAAATAGGCCTCGAGATTGAGCGCCGCCATGCGGTTGTTGCGGATCTGCGCGCTCAGCCCCGGATTGATGAAGGTTCCGCAGAAGCCGAAGCAGGAGCCCGCGGCGCCGAATTGCGCGAGGCCGTTGAAGGAATAGGGCGGGAAGGAATAGGCCGCATTGGCGAAATTGGCCGGTATCGCGCCATAGGGATTGAACTTCGCGCCATTGTAATTGGAATACCAATTATCGGTGGAGCCGCCGCCCCAGACGCGCCCGCCGACTGTCAGCTCGTTTCTGTGGCCGGCGATCTCGAATTTCGTCGTGAGCTTGGGCGCGAAGCCCCAGCTCTCGCCTTCCTGCTCGATGACGACGAAGATCGGATGATAGAGGTAATTGTGAATGAACCAGCTGTCGACGTCGATGCGGCCTATGTCCGTTTCGAACGTCGTCTTGTTGGAGATGCGCTGATTGCGGACATTGCGCGCTTGATCGGCGCCGAAGCCATCCGCGCCGAAGCCGGCGATATAGGGCAGCGTCGCGAGCGTCGGATTGCTGCGCGCATTGTTCAGCGTCAGCGTGCCCGGCAATTGCTGATTCGTGTCATAGACGCCGAAGTAGAAGCGCGTCTCGATATTATTGGAGAATCGATAGCCGATATTGCCGTTGATCTGCACATAGTCGGATTGCGAATGGGTGCGGAACCCGTCCGAATGCGAGAAGGTTCCGTTGACGAGGAAATCGAAGTCGCCGATGACGCGCGAGATTTGCGCCTGTCCGCGAATGGAGCCGAAGCTGCCGCCGTCGATCGCGAGCATGTTGGGCGCGAGCGCCGTGCGCGCGGTGGGCGAGACGAAATTGATCGCGCCGCCCAATGTCGAGGAGCCGAAGGAGAGCGCGTTGCCGCCCTTATAGACCTCGATCGAGCGGAAATATTTGGGGTCGATCTCGTAGAAATCGCCGCCGCCGTCGGCATAGTTCATCGGTATGCCGTCCTGCAGCAGCTCGAAGCCGCGCAGATGATAATCGCGCGTGATGTTCGAGCCGCGCATGGAGAGGCGCAGCTCTTGCCCGTAGCGCGTATCGACGAAGACGCCGGGGACGTCCTTCAGCGCGTCGCGCAGATCGGCGATATGGCGCGTCTGCATTTCCGGCGCGGCGGCGTCGACGAAAGCGACCGAGCCGACAGTCTGCTCGATGCGGCGCTTTTGCTCCGCGACCGAGGGAGCGGTGAGCGAGCCAGTCTGCGGCGCCGCATTGGCGGAGCGCGCATCGGAGCCGATGTCGATCGGCGGCAGCGCTGATTGCGCAAAGGCTGCGGGAGCGGCGAGAAGAAGCGCGCCGGCGGCGACGCCGCGCGAAAGAAGGCTGCGATACATAGAGTTTCTCCTGAGACGGCGTCGCGCCGTTCGAAGCCAAGTCGGAACGCGGCTTTCGCCGCATGGCGTTGCTGTCAGGAGAAAAGTGGCGGCGCGCGTGACGACCAGGATGTCGTCCAGCCGATCGGCGCAGGTCGTGGGCGATCTGCGGTCGCGCGGATCGGCGTCGCATGCGCGTCGGCGCCCAGAGCCGTGACGATGAAGGAGCCGATGACGGCGACGCCGTCGCGCAGGCTCCATTCGCAGAGCAGGCAGCAATGCGAATGCGCGCCTTCGCCAACGGGCGCCTGGCGATGGTCCTGAGTCGCGCAATCGGGCGCGGCGAGCGCGATTTCCGACCGCGCATTCGTCGCGAGGGCGAAAGGCGCCGCGGCGAACATCAATTGCAGCAGCAGCGGAAGAACGGCGAGGATCGTGGCGAGCGCGTGTGAGCGGCGCGCCGCTCCTCGGCCTGCTTCGATCATCCGCTTCGTCTCGTTCATTCGCCTCTCGCGCCGCGCGAACCGTCGCTCGGTTCCGCTTTCGTTTTCTTGGTAACTGACCAATAGTCGCGAGGCAAGCCGAAGCGACCGCCTGCGTTGCTCGCTACGGAGATTTCCGAAGGTTGTGACCTCGAGGACACAGTCATGCGCGTCCGAGGCGCAGGCCGGCGGCGAAGGATTCGATCGCTGCGGCGACGACGTCCGGCCGATCGACGGCGACGAAATGGCGGGCCTCGCGCAAGAGCAGGACGGAGGCTTTCGGCGCCTTGGCGAGCAGGCCGGCGTAAAAGGCCGATATCTCTTCTTCGCTGCGGCCGGCGAGGTAGGAATCGGTCGCCGCCAGAGCGAGCAGAGGCGCGTCGAGCCGCGCGAGCTCGGGCCGCAGATCGGCCGACAGCATCTCGACGACATAAGCGGCGGTCGCGGCGGGATCGCTGCGCGCGGCGCGCTCGGCGAAACGCTCGGCCTGCCGCGAATCATTCATGCGCGCGGCGAGAAAGCCGCGCAGCGTCTCTCGAAAGCGGACAGGATCGTCGGCGCCGGCGGAAAATTGCGCGGCGAGGCGCTGCGCGGCGCCTGCGCGCTCCTCGGCCGTCGCGCCGGCGAGGGCGGGGAAGACCGGGTAGCCGTCCAGAGTGACAACCCCGCCGAACAGCTCGGGATGCGCCGCTGCGGTCTGCAGCGCGATGAAGGCGCCGAGGCTATGGCCGACGAGGAGCGGCCGCTTCAGACGGCGCTCGGCCACATAGGCGGCGATGTCGGCGCAAATGCGCGGGATCATCGGCGTCTCGATCGGCGTACGGCCGTCGAAGCCCGGTAGCGTCAAAGCGTGAATCGAAAAGCGCGGGGAAAGCCGGCGGGCGATCTCCTCCAGCGCCCAGGCGCCGCAGGCGAGGCCCGGGATCAGCACAAGAGGCTCGCCGGCCCCGCTCTGCTCTATAGAGAGAATGCCGAATTGCGTCGCGGCGCCGGCGAGAGCAGGCGCGGCGGCGAGAAGGCTCGTTCCGGCGAGCAACGCGCGTCGGCTGAGCGTGGTCATGGAATCGGGCGATGATGCGGGTCGAGCGGCGTATGGCCGCCGGCGGCGTCCACGGCGACCACGCCGTTGAATCGCGACATGCGCTCGAGCAGGGCGGGGGAGAGCCGGCGCTCCGCCGTCGCCAGCGAGGCGGCCAGCGACTCGGCGCGGGGCCGCGCGAGGCCGAGCTTTTCGAGCGAGGCGCTCTGCTTCAACGCGTCGCCGGCGCAGAGCGAAATCTCCCATTTGCCGTCCTTACGGCGCAGCAGCGCGCGACCGCCTTGCTCGCCCTGCGCCCAATCCGCGATGGCGATGTCGCCGTCGACGACGATCGGCTCCACGGCGAGCGGCGAGTCGGGACGGTCGAAGGTTTGCATGAGGAGATGTTTCACGCCGGCTTCGTCATCGCCGGCCGCCGCGACGGCGACGTTCGCGCCGAGGAGCAGAGAAAAAAGCGCCGCGCCGCATCTGGCTCTCCGAAAAAAACGCATCTCGCCCCCCATTTCGATCGTCGGAAAATATTGGTAAGTTACCAACTCGGGTTTGGCAAGCGTTCTATGACGAAAGCTCGGCCGCATGCGAAGACGAGGGCGCGCGCCGCATTGCCCAGACGAGCAGGTTTTTGGTAGGGAGCCGGCATCGGGCTCGGAAAGATCGGCAGTGACGGCGGAAATCAGCGTCAGACAGCGGATATTGAACGCCGCGCTCGACATCGTCGAAAAAGACGGCGTCGAGGCGCTGACCCAGCCGCGCGTCGCCAAGGCCGCGGGCGTGCGGCAGTCGCATCTCACTTATTATTTTCCGCGAAAGGCCGATCTCTTCGTCGCTCTGCTGCAGGCCTCGCATGATCGCGCCGAGCGCGCGGGCGCCGCCGAGGAGGCCGACGAGCTTTTCGACACGCTGCGCAATCTCATGCTCGGACGCGGGCGGATGCGCTTCTTTCTCGCCATCGTTCTGGGGGCGAGCGAGGAGGATGAGCTGCGGCCGATCCTCGCCGCCCATGCGCAGGGGTTGACGCGCCGCGTCGCCGCATATTTCGGGCGAGAGGCGGATGATCCTGCGGCTGCCGGCTTCGTCGATCGGCTGCGTGGTCTCGGCCTGCGGGCGCTGCTCGAGCCCGGCCTCGCAGAGATCGAGACGGGTGAATTGGAGCGGCTCGCAGCCGAATTCGGCCTCTGCCGCTCGAATCCCAGAGCTTGAAGATTCGGCGTCAATTTTTCTGAAGCTCGGCTCTCGTGCTTTGGATGCGCCGAGCGCGACCATCTCTGGAGCATGGATTTGGCATGAGGGCGGCGCTTTCTTCGGTGTGCCGATCTCCAATTTTTTCGGGTGGTTCTCGACTTCGTGGCTGTTCTTTCGGGCCTATCTCTCTATCTGCGTGGACGAGAGCGGGCGCTGGATTCAGCCCGTGCGCAGAGCCCCGAGTTTCGGGTGGCCGCCGTCTTGCTTTATGTGAGCGCCGGTCTCACTCATGTGACGCCGTGGCTAATCGGAGCGGGCGGAGATACGGTCGACGGCGCCGGTCGTGTTTGGCGCATCGATGACATTCGGGAAAGCACCGTCGCCGTCATGCTATTCACGATGCTCTTCTCATCCACACTCGCGTTGCTGCGCATCGGGCGCGAGCACGCTGGCTCCGCAAACGAGTCCTCCGCGCTTTGTGGTTTTCACCTGCGCGCCGTCGCCGCATTTGCTGACGAACTTCGCAATCAACGAGGCATTTCTCGAGAGAATTACGGCGACGGACCTTGAAAATGGCAATTCGCGCCCCCGGATTCGATAGGCGGCGGCGTGCCTGCGTTGCGCCAAAACCTCCGACGCCACGCGGGGAACCCACGCGAGTCGATTGCCCAGATTTGGTCCGACATACTCCATCCATCAGATGACAGCCCACGCTCTGTATCGCCCGCGCCCGGTCAGCTCGCGAAGGTTCGACGAGAGTTCGTCGATCATCGTAGTGGCGGCTTGTTGAGAGACCCGAAGCTCCTTGGCGGCGAGAGGGACGGTGACGACCGGCGAAGCGAGACACAATTCGACGAGCTGCGGCATCTTCGAATTGGTTCTTCGGCCTTTGCATTTTCTGAGCAGGAGCTCGCGCGCGAGCGTCAATCTGTCGAGTTCCTTCGAGTCCGCCGTCGCCATCGCTTCGACCGCACAGGCGAATGCGATCAATCGAGTTTCCAAATCATCCCGGCCGACTCGACGATATTTGGCCTGTCGAAATCCAGAATGCAGCGCGGTGAGATGATGTCGAGTCTTTCCACGGGATCGGAGCAAGGCCGCGGCGAGCAAGGGGCCGAGCCAAGCGCTGCGCTGCAGCGGCTCGATCTCCTCCCAAGCATCGAGCGCGACGCTCGCCTCCATCAAAGGCGGAAGGTTCTGGCTGCGGCCTAAACGCTCGCGCCACTCGGCGAGACGGGCCTGATCGTCCCAATCTTCGTCGTAGACCAAACCAGAGTCGTCTCGCTTCAGCGGAGCCGGCTGGATTCGCTCTATCGGGCGTGACGTTCGCGCCAGCAATTCGTCGATTTCGGCGAATTCTCCTGTAATGATCGTCTCACCGTCCTCATCATCCAGCTCTCCATCCGCCGCTTCGTTCATGGCGCCCGAACCAGCGGTTGGCTCAAACGGCGCATCATTCGACCTCCCTGCCCCACGTAGATTGGCGAGGCCCTCGGTCGTCAACGCCCAGGCCGGTTCGCGATCGGCTATGCGACGACGCGTGAGTAGAACGGCGTGGGCCCGCACGAGCTCGTGCGTCGGCGTGCGCACGTCCATTCCGGCGTCATGAAGCACGAGGTCTTCGAGCTGCACGAATTCGCCCGCGCGCCACAAGGCGGCGCAGGCGTCGTGGAAATGCGCGCGAAGAATGAACGCTTCGGCGACGGGACTGGAGCGAAGCCGCTCGTCGAAACGCGCGAGGGCGTCCGACGCGCTCTCAAAGGGCGCCTGCAGAGGCTCGAATGAAACCAAGCCGGGAAGAGCTAATCCCATTTTAATCCTGCACGAATCGACACAATTATCAATTTAGTATGAATATAGCTTGAGTGATAGTAGATACCTTTGTCTGTTTCGTCGCGCTGATCGAAATGCGTCGCCGCGGCTGGCCGAAAGCAAGCCTCGGAGCGGCTCCAGAGGCGCGCTCTCGGCGCGCAAATCGGTGAAAAGGGCTATTTTGCAAGCCTTTCTTCTGCTCACGACCATGTCGCGGCGGCGAACTTCAGCCTTCGGATGCGCGTCGAAACGGTCAGTTGTGGATAGTCGTCGGTAGTGTAGCGCTCGGCTTGGCGCCCATGACGCCCTGCCCTGTTTCGATCGGCGCGCCGCTTTAACGGCGCTGCAAGCGTTCGACCGATGAGAACCGGTGCTCAGGCCGTGTTGGACCAGAACGAAGTCTTCTTGCCGTGCTTGCCGCGCATCCGCGCCACGAAGGCTTGGTGCGTCTCATGTTCTCCGAAGTCGGGGATATTCGCCGCCAACCCCGCGCATTCCAGCAAATGGCGCGCCGCGTGCTTGTAGCGGCTGGTTCGACTTTGATCGAGCGCGAATACGATCATGGCGCGCAACGCTAGCGTCGCGGCCAATGGATGCTTTCCGGCCAGGGATTCGGCGACCGGCGTCAAAATTTCATAGCGATCTCCGTCGAGATCCTGGGAACGCTGTAGGACAAGCTTTGCCGCCCGATCGAGCGCCGGCCATGACGCCAGGAACCACAGCGCCTGTTGGAAATTGGCGTGGCTTTCGACAATGTCGAGCGCTCTTGTTTCCACCTCGATATCTTCGAAGTCGGGAAGGCGCTTCAAATGCTCGCGTAAATGCCGCTCTGACAGAAAGCGCTCGAAGCACGACCAGCGCGCTGATTGTGCGTCTTCGCTTCGTCTCAGCGCGTCGAGCGCATCGATTCGCGCGTCGTCCCATTCGAATTCAGGACGGTCGGCGCGCCCCCGCTCGGCGGCCTCCACAATCTGCAGCGCCTCGTCGGCGCGGCCGGCGGAGGTGAGCCGTCGGGAAATTTCAGCCGCGATCTTCGGGAGCTTCTTCGTTCGTGCGTCATATTGCGCGATGAAGGCGTCGACGGCCCTGCGCGTCGGCGATGTCGCTCAACGCAAACCGGATGACGCTGGCCTGATGGCGATTCTGGATATCGTCTTCATATATCGGGCCGCTCGACGACCAGCCGATTTTGCGTCTTTCGTGATAGGCGATTTTTTTCGTCGGCTCGTTGGACAGCGTGATGAGACGCTGCTTCAAATGCGCGAGACCAGCGTCGCCGAGTGAACCGCTCAACGTGGCGATGAGGTGGTCGTATTGTCCATAGTCGTTGGCGAGCAGCGCCTGATATGTGCGGTCGGCCAACTCCACTGCGTTACAACGTGCGGTCTCGGCCAAGCGAGCGAGGTCCTTTGCTCCTTGGTGAAAAACTCCGATGATCGCGCCGCTACTGTCGTCGCAGCGCGCGAACACCGAAGCGGCGAGCGCTGTGAAGCTCCACATGAGATCGAGCGCATCTTTCGGATCCGCCGGTCCGACGTGATCGACGATTGCGCGTCGCTGCGTTTCGAGATCGTCGACGAGGGCGCGGCGTTTCTGCCAATCGATGAAGGCGCTGGACCGGGAGATTGCGGCGAGGCGTTTGCGAATTTCTC
Source organism: Methylosinus sp. C49 (assembly GCF_009936375.1). GTDB lineage: Bacteria > Pseudomonadota > Alphaproteobacteria > Rhizobiales > Beijerinckiaceae > Methylosinus. Next base: position 42,731 of record NZ_AP022335.1, read on the forward strand.
GCGAGGCGTCGGCCGGACTCGGGCGCCGACGAGCGCAAGGCGCAAACGTCGCTTTACGGCAGCGTCGCCACTGCTGATTTCCATCAACAGTTCGGCGAGCCGCGCGGCGCCGAGCGCTTCGAGGTTTTGAGCGTTGAGCGTGTTTTTCGACGCCATGAGGGAGTTTATAGCCGAATCGAGTTTCGCGGAGGCGCCGCAACTGTGACGGGGGCGGTCCGGTGCCGGTTAATTAAGCCGCCTTAAAACCTCAGGTCAACTATTTAAGGGAGCGCCAAGTTGCTTAAATAAGATGCCTGGGTCATGCTGCGCCCATGAGCGTTCAGAATTCCCATAGCTCTCGGCTCGGTCGATACGTGGAGGCGACTGTCGGCGGCGAAGTTGTAAGCGCCTTCGTTCCCCCTCCTCTGCCGCCGAGCCCGAACATCGACCTCCTGCCCCTTCTCGGTCGCCTCAGCGCCGCGGAACGTGCGCTCGGTCGGCTCGATGGAGCAGCGGTTCTGCTGCCGCGACAGGAACTTTTTCTCTACATGTATGTCCGCAAGGAAGCCGTGCTCTCATCGCAAATCGAGGGCGCGCAGTCGACCCTCGCCGATCTCCTTCGGTTCGAGACCGAGGCGCAGTCTGGTCAGCCGATCGACGACATCCGAGAAGTCTCGAATTATGTCGATGCGATGATGTATGGCCTCGAGCGTCTCGAAGACTTCCCGCTCTCGCTTCGACTCATTCGTGAGCTCCACGCCCGCCTCCTTCAGAGCGGTCGTGGTGAGACGAAAGACCCCGGCGAATTTCGTCGCTCGCAAAATTGGATCGGCGGCACGCGGCCAGGCAACGCGTTGTTCGTGCCGCCGCCTCCGAGCGATGTCAGCGCCTGTCTCGACGCCTTCGAGAGCTTTATTCACGAAACTCGATCGCAATTGCCGCCGCTGATCAAAGCCGGCCTGCTTCACGTCCAGTTCGAGACCATTCATCCGTTTCTCGACGGCAACGGTCGCGTCGGGCGCCTTCTGGTGACGCTGTTCCTGTGCGCCAATGGCGTGCTGCGCACTCCCCTCCTCTATCTCAGCCTTTATCTGAAGACGCATCGCGCGGACTATTATCGTCTTTTGCAAGAGGTTCGCGAGAATGGCGCTTGGGAGAGCTGGCTCGAATTTTTTCTGGAGGGCGTTGCCGAAACGGCGGATCAGGCCTTCGAAGCGGCCGTGCGGATCGCCGGTCTTTTCACGAGCGACCGTGAGCGGATAGCAGCCGAAAGCGATCGAACGGGGTCATCTCTTCGCATTCACGACTTGCTTCAACTGCATCCGTTCGTGACCGCGAACGACCTCGTTGCGCGTGCCGGGTTGAGCGCGCCGACCGTCAATGCGGCGCTGGCCGATCTCGAGCGTCTGGACATCGTCGCGGAGATCACCGGCCGTCGGCGCGGGCGCGTTTTCAGCTATCGGGCTTATCTCGATATTCTCGGCGAAGGAACGGCTCCACTGCGAGGGTGACCTCCGTTTCTCGCCTCGGCTGTTTGCAGAGAGCGCCCCTCCCGTTCGAGGACCGTTTCCTCGACGAGGCGCATATTGAATGGAAATCGGAAGTACATCTGTGGCGGGAATGATGGCGCTCGTACTTCACGAGCGATGGTCTGATGGCCGAAGATCGCTCCTCTCCGCTTAGCCACCCGTCGAGTGACGTCGCCCTCTTCGCGCTCCCTGCGCTCTTTTATGAACGGTTCGGGATCGACTTGGGGCCGTCTTGCGGGGCAATCCTTCCCGACGACCGCGGACGCGATGGGGTATGACCGAGTGAGGTCGCGAGCGAGAAGGTGGGCCTCGGTCGTCGACATTCACCAAGCGAATTTTTGATCGGGCGGCTGTTGTCTCTCGACCACCCTGTCCAGCTTTGATCTCGACGCGGGCGCGCGACGGCCGGTTGACCGCTCTCCGCCGAGTTGCACGCGGGCAACTTAGGAACGGCGTGACACGCTTTGATTCAAAACAGGCCCGATGAGTGGCTATGGACGCCTCCCGTCGAAACTTGCGGGTGATTTACGTGCAACACCACTTTGTGCCCGTGAGAGCGTCCCGCGTAGGGGCGTGGATGCGCCCAAAAAGGCTTGGTTGCAGTGAGGGGAGTGATCGTTGATTGCATCCCCGATTTGCGGCGTCGTCGAGAGCGCGATCGATGATGTGTGAGGGGAGGCCTCATAGGGCGCATGGGAAGCAGCGGCGCTTGAAAAGCGAATAGCCCGAATCGCCACGGCATTCGGCTCTCCGCAGAGGCCCGGTCGGGTGCGAATGCTACTCCGACACTCAGCCGTATTTTTAGGTGATAGAATCTCGCTCGTATCGATTCGAGTTGCACGCGTGCAACTCTGGAGTGGGCGCAACTGTCGGCCGAAGCCGCCGCGATCGAAGTAGCCGAGTTGTCCGCGTGCAACTGGGGAATAGGGCCGTCTGACGGCGAAGGCGTTGGAAGCGGCGGTAACCTCTCGTTAAATAAAAACTCCTTGCGATGTGGAGCGAATCGGCCCTTATTCTTCGATCAGCGCATTTCAGGGCCAACAGCTGAAATTTCCGCAGATCTAGGGAAGTCAAATGCCGACATCGATCATAAGCCAGCAGCGGGGTCCCGACGACCTGCGGTCGCTGATCAATGCCGACGCCGCCGAGCTGTCGATGCGCCTGCGCGCGCAGCAGATCAGGGATTTCCCGCCGGCCGCGCAGAAGACCATTCGGCGATTTTCCCCTGCGGAGGCCGCACGCTTCATCGGGATACACGAGGGCTATTTGCGACAGCTCGTCGCGGAAGGGAAGGGGCCTCCGGCCCAGCCGAACAATCGGCGGACCTATTCGATCGAGGACATCGACGGTCTCCGCGCCGAACTCGACCGCAATGGCAAAGGGGCGCGCCGCTATGTGCCGCATCGCAGGGACGGCGAGCCTCTTCAAATCGTCTCGGTGATGAACTTCAAGGGCGGAAGCGGCAAAACCACGACTGCTGCGCATCTCGCGCAATTTCTGGCGTTTCGGGGATATCGCGTGCTGGCGGTCGATCTCGATCCGCAGGCCAGCCTCTCGACCTTTTTCGGCCATCAGCCGGAGCTCGACGTCGGCGAAGGCGAGACGATCTACGGAGCCATTCGCTATGACGCGCAGCGACGCGACATGGCGGAGATCGTCCGCGCCACGTACATACCAAATTTGCATGTGGTTCCCGGGCAATTGGAGCTCATGGAATTCGAGCATGAGACGCCCAAGGCGCTCATGGGGCGGCAGGGAAACAGCTCACTGTTTTTCGCGCGCGTCGGAGAGGCGCTCTCGCAGGTGAGCTTCGCTTATGACATCGTCGTGATCGACTGTCCGCCGCAGCTCGGCTTTCTGACCCTTTCCGCGCTCTGCGCCGCGACCGCGGTCTTGATCACCGTGCATCCGCAAATGCTCGATGTGATGTCCATGTCGCAGTTCTTGAACATGACGGGTAGCCTGCTCGACGTCGTCGCAAACGCAGGCGGCGAAACGCAATATGATTGGATGCGATATTTGGTAACGCGCTACGAGCCGAGCGACGGCCCGCAAACGACGATGGTGGGTCTGCTGCGATCGATCTTCGGCTCGCGCGTGCTCACGCATCCGATGGTGAAGAGCACGGCGATCGCCGACGCCGGACTGACGAAGCAGACGCTCTATGAGGTCGAGCGGCAACAGTTCACGCGGGGAACCTATGACCGCGCGGTCGAGGCGCTGGATCTCGTCAATGGTGAGATCGAAGGTCTCATCCGTGGCGTTTGGGGGAGGAGCTGACGATGGCGCGTAAAATCAGCTTCGACGCGCCTTTGGAGGAGACACAGCCTCAGGAGGCGCCGACGCGCGCGGCGGCGGCGCATCCGGCCCGTCCGCTTCTCGGTCTCGATCGCCCGATCAAGCAATCGAGCGCTCTCGGCGCCATATCGCAATCCTTGGGTGACATTTCCGAGCGTGTGAAGCGGGCCGAGCAGATCGAGCAAAAGCTGGTCGCAGGCCAAACCGTCGTCGAGATCGATCCCGATCTCATCGACGCCTCCTTCGTGCCCGATCGCATGGACGCGACGCCGGAGCAGAATGCGGCGTTTCGCGAGATGATCCGCGAGCATGGGCAGAACGTTCCAATTCTCGTCCGCCCCAAGACGCCGGAGCGTTTCGAGGTCGCCTTCGGCCATCGCAGATTGCGTGCCGCGCGCGAGCTCGGCATCAAAGTCCGCGCCGTCGTGCGCGATTTGACCGATGAGCAGCTCGTCATTGCGCAGGGGCAGGAGAATAGCGGCCGGACCGATCTGACCTTTATCGAGCGCGCCCGCTTCGCGGCGCGGCTCGAGGATCGGAAATTCTCGCGCGAGATCATCATGGCGTCTCTCAATGTCGACAAGGCCGCGCTGTCGCGCCTCATCGCCATCGCGACGCGCGTTCCCGGCGCGTTGATCGATGCGATCGGCCCTGCGCCAGGATTTGGCCGAGTGCGCTGGCAGGAGCTGACCGAGCTTCTCGATGTGGATGACAATCGCGCACGGGCGCGCGCCATTGTGGCGGAGCCCTCGTTCGGAGATTTGGACACCGATAAAAGGTTCCAGACCCTCTATGATCGGTTGCGCGTTCGCGAAGCCCGCCTTCGCCCCGAGACCTGGAATGCAGAGGATGGGACGCGGGTCGCCCGCATCATGCGCACCGGTAAAAAGCTGACGCTCACATTCGACGATCGTGTGGTCCCGCAATTTGGCGACTTCGTCGCCGAAAGGCTGCAGCTTCTCTATGAGGAGTACAAGGCCAACGGAGATCGTGGGAGCTGACGCTCCTTTCGCGCCGCGTATTTGGCGCTGTTGGAGCGTTCAGGAAACCAACGGAGATTTATCGCAAAAGAAAAAGGCCCCCGTCACGTCGCCGTTCCGGAAGCCCCTTCTTTGTGTTGGCGCTCAAAGAATCCCACTTCCGCGAATCACTGTCAAGAGTCGGCGCCGTTTCGGCGAGCGGATTTCTTTTGCCTGAATGAGGCAAAGGAACATGCAGACACGTCCAACGACGCCCTTCGGGCGGCGGCCGTTGTCGCTCGCCATGGTGGCGAGCCAGACCGCGACCGAAAATTTCGCCGCAAAGCCGGGCGCATCCGAGACCGTCGTCCACAAATGGCGGCTGTTTCGCGCGCTCACCGAAGCCAAGGAGCCGCTCGGCGTCACCGACCGCGCGCTATCCGTATTGCACGCGCTGCTGAGCTTCCACCAGGAGACAGCGCTCAGCCTGCCGGAGAAAAATTCGAAGCCGGCCGAAGCGGGTTCCGCCGGCGGCGGCATCGTCGTGTTTCCCTCGAACAAGGAACTTTCGATCCGCGCTCATGGCATGGCGCCGGCGACGTTGCGGCGACATCTCGCCTGCCTCGTCGACGCCGGACTGATCATTCGCCGCGATTCTCCGAATGGCAAACGCTTCGCCAGAAAAGGGCAGGGGGGGACCATAGAGGACGCTTTCGGCTTCGACCTCGCGCCGCTCGTCGCGCGCTCGAGCGAAATCGAGAACCTCGCCGAGGAGGTGCGGGCCGAGAACCGCGCGATCGCGCTGCTGCGCGAAAAGATCACGCTCACTCGGCGCGACATCGTCAAAATGATCGAGACCGCATTGGAGGAGGGCGTCGCGGGCGACTGGGACAACGCGCACCAACAATATGCGATGCTCTCGGGGCGCTACGGTCGAAGGCTTTGCCGCGCCGATCTGGAGGTTTTGGCCAGCGAGCTCGTCGCGCTGGCGGCCGAAATCCACAAGACGCTGGAAACGCACATAAAAGCTCAAAATATGAGCGGCAATGAGTCTCAAACTGAGCGTCACATACAGAATCAAACCACAAACTTTTCTGATCTTGAACCTAGCCTTCAAGAAGGCAGGGCTCGGCCATCCCAGCCAAATCTCGAAGAGGGCAGGGGGCCTTCCTCGGATCGCTCTCGGACTGCCGATCCAAAGCCGGCGCTTCGAGCCTATCCGCTCGGAATGGTGCTGGAGGCCTGTCCTGATATCCTCGATTACGGTCCGGTTGGCGAAATCTCCTCGTGGCGAGACTTGGCTGCTGCGGCGGCGACAGTGCGCTCGGCGCTCGGCGTTTCGCCAGACGCCTGGTCGCAGGCCCTGGACGTCTTGGGCGAGCATGACGCCGCGATCGTCATCGCCGCGATCCTGCAACGCGGCGATGAGATCAAGAGCGCCGGCGGTTATCTCCGCGTCCTGACCGAAAAGGCGAGGGCAGGGGAGTTCTCGCTCGGGCCCGTGCTGATGGCCCTGTTGCGCGGCAAGGCTGGGAAAGCGGCGCGAGAGCGCAAGAGGACGGGGTGACGTGGCGGCGCATTTTTCGGACGCCCTCGGCGGTCCGCTCGCTCACAGCGTTTCGGCGTCGAGCAACCGGAGCTTTTCGGCGCGGTCGAGCAGGCTTTTGACGGAGGAGGGCGCCCAGCGGGCTCCTCCGCGCGGCGTGCGCTCATACATGGCTTCGAGCTGCGCGCCGATCTGCGCGAGCGTCAGATCGGGATTGGCCCGCTTGATCCCGGCGACGAGCGTGACCAGGCGCTCGCTGCTGACTTTTCGGCTGGCGGCCTGATGAAGGAGGCGGGGCTCGATCAAGCCCTCGGCGACGAAGCATGTATGGATGCCCCCGTTCGCGCAAGGAGTTTTAGCGGTTTGATCGCGTGATCGGGTGCGGTCATGTATCAGGCCTTCAGATGCAGCCTGACGTGGCCGCTGGCCGGTATGGAGATGCGCGGACCTGGCGCAGATCATTTGAGCGGGCTGCAAGCCCTTTGCTTACGTCGTGCGTTTCCGGGTCCGGATCTGACCGATCATTTGACCTTACCGTTCGTCGAACTCCTCACACGCCTGACGTTTCTCGAGTCACTGCGTCCAATCGTCGATCAGGACGCCGCAACCACAGGAACTCGAAAATCTTCTCTTTTCACAAGCATGGCCCAGATCGACCTCGCCATCTTATTGGCGAGCGCGATCGCCACCAGCATCCGTGGCTTGTGCGCCAGCATGCGCTGTAGCCAGCTTTCCTCCGGCGCGCCCTTTCTCAAAGCCGAGCGAACGACGGCCATGGCGCCAATGATCAGCAGACGCCGGATGTCGCGCTGCCCCATCTTGGAGACTTTCCCGAGAATCTGTTTGCCCCCGGTTGAATGTTGCCGGGGCACTACCCCCAGCCAGGCGGAAAAATCGCGCCCGCGTTTAAAGACATCCATTGGCGGCGCAAAGGTCTCAATGGCCAGGGCCGTGATGGGACCCACGCCTGGCATAGTTTGCAAACGCCGTGTCGTTTCTCCGGATGCCGCTTCGTGAGCCGACACTTTCTCGAGTCCAGAGATCCTTTCCGAAAGCCCCTCGATCTGATCGAGGAAGACGCGCGCCAGCTCCACGACAAGAAGGGGAAGCGAGGTTCCTGGATCCCCGACCGCCTCTTCAAGAACTTTCACATTCGCCGGCCCCTGCGCGGCCACGACGCCATGCTCCGACAAATGACCGCGGAGGGCGTTGATCAGTTGCGTGCGCTGCCGGACCAAAATATCGCGCGTGCGGAAAAGCATCGCGCGTGCCTGCTGTTCCTCGGTTTTGACCGCGACAAAGCGCATCGTGGGTCGACTTGCGGCCTCGACGATCGCTTGCGCATCGGCCGCGTCGTTCTTTTGACGCTTGACAAAGGGTTTAACGTAGGCAGGTGGGATCAAGCGAACCTCGTGGCCAAGATCATGGATGGCCCGACCCCAGTGGTGCGCGCTCCCGCAGGCCTCCATGGCGACGACGCAGCGCGGCTGCTCGGCAAAGAAAGCGAGAACTTTCTCTCGGGAAAGCTTCTTGCGGAAAGCCACGGCGCCGTCGGCGAGGGCGCCATGTGCCTGGAACGATCGCTTTGCCAGGTCGAGACCGATGATGCTAACATTTTCCATGGATGCCCGCTCCGTTCGTGGGATGCGAAAACATCGCCACCTTGGCACATCTCGATGCCGTCAGGAGGGGGCATCCACTCCATCATTTGACGGCGCGCTTCAGGCGCTCGACGGTCCATTGGGGCAGGGGAGCGCCGGTGGCGCCATCGCGCTTGGCGTTGAGCACGCGCACGACATCCTGCCAGCGGTGATCCGGGCGCATTTGCCGGACGACGGGCAGCCAATGTTCGGCCGATCGATTGACGCGCTCGAAATAATTCGCCGCCTTGGCGTCGACGATGCGCTGGATGGCGTCGCGGTCGCCGGCGCGCAGTTTTGGATTGCCGCCGGTGCGGCCGCGCTTCTTGGCGGCGCGCAGGCCGTCCTTGGTGCGCTCCCGGATCAGAGCGCGCTCCAGCTCGGCCACAGCGCCGAGAACCTGCAGGGCGAAACGACCTTGCGGCGTCGTGGTGTCGATGGGATCGGCGAGCGATTTGAAATGCGCGCCCTTGGCGTCGAGCTCGGCGATCACGGCGAGGAGATGAGACAGCGAGCGGGCCAAGCGGTCGAGCCGCGCGACGACCAGCACGTCGCCGCGGCGCACCCGCGCTAGCGCCTTGGCCAGTTCCGGCCGCGAGGCCTTCGCCCCGGACATATGCTCGCGAAAAATCTCGACGCAGCCGGCGGCCTTCAGCACATCGGTCTGAGCGTCCGTGACCTGATCCTCGGTCGAGACGCGGGCGTAGCCGATCAGGGGCATGGGTCAGGGGACCGGCTTGGAGATCGGCGAAGGAGGCGTCTTCACGACTAAACCCAATCAGGAGGCAACTCGTCGCCGGGATCTGGCGCGCGGTTGGGCGCTTGCCGAAGAATTTCCGACAAACCGGAGCCGCTCGCGCTTCCAGCGCGACGCTTCAGGAACTCAGCCGTCGTTTCGACGACGCCGATTTTCTGAGCGACTGCTGTCGCAATCCATTGATTCAATGAAACGCCGTCCTGTTTCGCGAGTCTGGCCGCTTCCTTTTTGAGGGAAGTGGGCAGCTTTAGGGGATATGTCGCTTTGCTCATTTTCCGATCCTTTCCAGCAAGGCTCCTGGCGTCAAAACCGGAATCCCGAATTTCGGGACCGCTTGATGGAAGTCGCGCACATTATGCGTCACGATACCGTCGGCTCTTTCGTTCAACGCGACCTCCAGAACCATTTCGTCGGCCGGGTCCGACAGTTGTGGACGCCAGCTGAAATGAGGCTCCACGGGTTCACACAGCGCCGCCAGCTCCCTGAGAGCTTTCGAGACAGCGTTCGGATCGAGCCCATGCGCATCCCGCTGCTCTGGTCTCTGCAGAACGTCCTCATATTCGAGGAACAAGGCCGTCGAGACGAGTGGGACGAGGCGTCGTTTGGCCACGAGGCTCAAAATTACGAAACTCGCGCCACGCGAGCTGCGGAATGCGGAGACGATGACCGAGGTATCGAGAACGAGGCGCTTCATAGCTTGATATAATACATCCTATGGGATGTGTCACTGGATAGAATTCCAAAATTGTAAGTTATCACAAACCGGTCGTTTGAAATCGCATCCGAAGGCCGAAATCCGCGGCCGCCACGTAGGCGCGAGCAGGAGAAGGGCCTGAAAAACAGGCTTTTTCGTCGATTTGCGGGCCGAAAGCTCGCCTCCAGAGCCGTACCGAGGCTTGCTTTTGGCCAGCCGTGGCGACGCATTTCGATCCGGGCGACGAACAGACAAATGCATCTTCTATCACTCAAGCTAAATTTGAGATAAATTGATAATAATCTTGATTCCCATAGGATTAAAATGGGATTTTCATTTCCCGCCTCGTTCTCATTCGAGCGCCTGCAAGCGCCCTTCGAGAGCGCGTCGGACGCTCTCGCGCGTTTCGACGAGCGGCTTCGTTCCAGTCCCGTTGGCGAGGCGTTCGTCCTTCGCGCGCATTTCCACGACGCCTGCGCCGCCTTGTGGCGCGCGGGCGAATTCGTGCCGATCGAAGACCTCGTGCTTCACGACGCGGGAGCGGATGTGCGCACGCCGACGCACGAGCTCGTGCGAGCCCATGCCGTTCTGGTGACGCGCCGTCGCATTGCCGATCGCGAGCCGGGATGGGCGCTGATGACCGACGGCCTCGCCAGTCTGCGTGGCGCAGAGAGACCCAACGGCGTTGGGTGCGAGCCGACCACTGGTTCACTCGTCATGGTCGAAGCGGCGGATCGGGAGCTGGATGACGAGGACGATGAGACGATCCTTACAGGAGAATTCGCCGAAATCGACGAATTGCTGGCGCGTACGTCACGCCCGATAGAGCGAATCGAGCCGGCTCCGCCGAAGCGAGACGACTCTGGTTTGGTCTACGACGAAGATTGGGACGAGGAGGCGCGTCTCGCGGAGTGGCGCGAGCGTCTGGGCCGCAGCCAGAACCTCCCGCCCTTGATGGCGACGAGCGTCGCGCTCGACGCTTGGGAGGAGATCGAGCCGTTGCAGCGTAGCGCTTGGCTCGGTCCCTTGCTCGCCGCGGCCTCGCTGCGTTCCAGAGGAAAGACCCGGCATTGTCTCACAGCGTTGCATTCGGGATTTCGACAGGCCAAATATCGCCGAGCTGGACGGGATGATTTCGAAGCTCGAATGGTCGCTTTCGCCTGTGCGATCGAAACGATGGCGAAGGCGGACGCGAAGGAGCTCGACAGATTGACGCTCGCGCGCGAGCTCCTGCTCAGAAAATGCATGGGCCGAAGGGCGAATTCGAGGCTGTCGCAGCTCGTCGATCTGTGTCTGGCTTCGCCGGTCGTCACCGTCCCTCTCGCCGCCAAGGAGCTTCGGGTCTCTCAACAAGCCGCCACTACGATGATCGACGAACTCTCGTCGAACCTTCGCGAGCTGACCGGACGCGGGCGATACAGGGCCTGGGCTGTTATATGAGGGAAGGGATGGTTATCATCAGGAGTCATGTGTGACGTTTAGTCAGTGTATGAATCGACGAGGGGGCTCGACACCGATCAGCGTTTTAAACCGTTGAAATTTTGCGCTCCACGAAACGGACGAAACCGTAGGCGCCGTGCGTATCGAATTTTGTCGACCCCCGCTTGTCGTAGCAGCATTGTCACGGAGCGCGATTTGTCGCCAAAGTCGAGTATTTGGCGGAGAGCTGGAGGTCGAGCCGACGATGACGAAGGACGCGTCCACACGACCCGGACCGGTCGCGGAGCCAGGATGGATCTCTCGCGAGTTCGCGCGTGAGGCGCTGACTCTCGGACAGGTCCTCTGGGGCTCGCCGGAGCGCGGCGTTCTGATCGGCATATGGGCCGCGCTCATCGTCGTCATCGGCGCGACGGCCTACGGCCAGATCGCGCTCAACGCCTGGAATCAGCCTTTCTATGACGCGCTCGCCCGGCGCGACTCGGAAGGCTTCGCGCATCAGCTCGGAGTCTTCGCGGTCATCGCCGGCGCGTTGCTCGTTCTCAACGTCGCTCAGACATGGCTCAATCAAATGTCGCGCGTCGAATTGCGGAGGAGATTGACGCGGGATCTCTTCTCTCAATGGCTGGCGCCCAAGCGCGCCTTTCTGCTCGCCGGCGCCGGCGACATCGGCGTCAATCCCGATCAGCGCGTTCACGAGGACGCACGCCATCTCAGTGAGCTCACCACCGATCTCGGCGTCGGCCTTTTGCAGGCGGCGCTGCTGCTCGTCTGTTTCATCGGCGTGCTGTGGGGCCTCTCGAAGGGCGTGACGCTCCATTTTTGGGACAAGAGCGTCGTCATCCCCGGCTATATGGTATGGAGCGCTCTGTTCTACGCGGGCGCTGCCTCGCTCGCGAGCTGGCTCGTCGGCCGCCCGCTCGTCGGTCTCAACGCCGAACATTACGCTCGCGAGTCCGACATGCGTTTCGCGCTCGTGCACGTCAACGAGCATAGCGAGGGCGTCGCCGTCTATCGGGGCGAAGCCGAGGAAGAACAGAAGCTCGGCCGGACCTTCGACCGCCTGCTCGTCGTGCTGCGCGACCTCGTGCGCGCGACCACCAATCTGAGCTGGGTGACGGCGGGCTATGGCTGGTTCACGATCGTCGCGCCCATCGTCGTCGCGGCGCCCGCCTTCTTCAGTGGAGATCTCACCCTCGGCGGCCTGCTGATGAGCGCAGGCGCCTTCACTCAGGTCCAGCAGTCGCTACGCTGGTTCGTCGACAACGCCGGCGCGATCGCGGATTGGCGCGCGACATTGCATCGCGTCGGCGCCTTCCGTCTCGCCCTGCTCGAAGTCGACAAGATCGGCGAGACCACGAGCCGAATCGAATTCGGCGAAGCGGCGAGCGAACGATTGGTTCTCGACGAATTGCAAGTGTCGCTTCCCACGGGAAGCGTCCGATTGAGCGAAAGGCATGTGGAGGCCCCGCGCGGCGCGCGCATATTGATCGTCGGCGCGGCGCGCTCGGGCAAGACCTGCCTGTTTCGCGCTATCGCGGGTCTTTGGCCTTGGGGCTCGGGCCGCATCGAGCTTCCTTTGCCCGCGCGGGTCATGTTCATGCCCAAGCGTCCCTTCATTCCGGACGGCGACCTGCGTCAGATCCTCGCTTACCCTGGGCCGCCGGACGCCTTTCAGGATGAGCAGCTGCTCGCCGCGCTGACGCGGCTCGGTCTCGGCTATCTCGGTCCCGATCTTCATCGATCGGCGCGCTGGGACCAGGAGCTCACGCATGAGGAGCAGCTCGGCCTCGCCTTTGCACGGCTGCTTCTGCACAAGCCCGATTGGGTGGTCGTGGACGAAGCGATCGAGGCAATCTCGCCGGAGAGGCGGGATTTGATCTTCGAGGCGCTAGCTGACGAGCTCCCGTCGACGTCGCTGATCGCCATCGGCGGCCCGCACGCCGATGCCTCGCATTACAATCGAATCTTGCGGCTCGTCTTCGACCCGAAGGGACCACGTCTCGCGTCGATCGGCGAAAAGCCGGGGGCGAAGTGAGAGGCGCCCGATGACATTCGAAAGCGCGCAGGCCTCGGAGGCTGGAGAATGAGCAACGACGACCAAGGTCTCCTCGAATGGACGATGGAACAGAATCGCTTCTGCGCCACCGCGATGTCGCGCGCCGTTTCCGCGACGAATCTCGTGAAACATCGCCCTGCGCTGGGGCAGACGATCCGTCCTGCGCTCGGCTCGATCGTGGCGTCGACAGAGATGGCGGCGTATGATCCAGACCCGGACTATTTCTTTCACTGGCTGCGCGACTCCGCCCTCGTCGCCGACGCGCTGCGGGACGCCATCGAAGACGGAACGCTCGAACCATCCGCAATCGAGCATCTCACGAATTTCGTGGCCTTCAGCCTCGATCTCTGTCATTTGGACGGCCCGTCCTTTCTGCGGCGCGGCTTCTATCCAGAAGCGGTGGAGCCGTCCTTCCGGCAACATCTGCGCTCACGTGAGGAGATCGCTGAGATCGCCGGCGACAAAGCGCTCGGCGAAACGCGCTACAACGCCGATGGAAGCATCGACCTCATGAAATGGGCGCGGCCGCAGAGTGACGGACTCGCATTGCGAGCGCTCACAGTCATGCGCTGCTTCGCCTTGGACGGTTTTCGCGAGCGGGCGGGCGAAACAGCCTCGGCGTTGCTGCGCTACGATCTCGATTACACGCTATCGCATTGGCGGGGGCCTTGCTACGATCTCTGGGAGGAAAATCTCGGCTTCCACTATCACACGCGCCTCGTCCAGCAGGCGGCGCTCGCCGCAGCCGCCGAGTTTTTGGCGGCGGAGGGCGATGCGAAGCGCGCGGCCGCCTGCGCTGACGCAGCGCGTGCGCTACTCGTCGAGCTCGACGCGCATTTCGATCCGCATGACGGCGTCTATCGTGGCCGTCTCCCCGATGCAGGCCCGTCGCTGGACGCGACGCCGCCGCGGCGCCTAGACATAGCCGTGGTTCTCGGGGCGATCCAGGCGGGCCGGCGCGCAGGGCCGCACAGCGTCGTCGATCCGAGAATGCTCGGGACTTTGGCTGAACTCGAGCATCTGTTCGAGCAGGACTATCCGATCAACCGGATGCGTCCCGCCGATTGCGCGCCGGCGCTCGGCCGCTATGCCGGCGACAGCTATTTCACGGGCGGCGCCTATTTCTTCTCGACACTGGGCGCGGCCCAATATTGCTTTCTTCTCGCGCAGGCCGCCGCGGAGGGGGAGGCGGTCGTCGTCGCCGACGAGAGTCGCGGGCCACTGGCCGAGCTGCTGCGGACGCCGGCGGAATCGCTCCCTTCGGGCGCGCTCGCGCCGCCGCTTCGAGAACGGCTTGCCGAAGCGGCGCTTCGACGCGGCGATATGTATCTCGCAATGGTGCGACGACATACGCCGGCGTCGCGCGAGATGGCGGAACAGTTCAGCCGATACGACGGCGCGCCGACATCTTCGCGCAATCTTACCTGGAGCTACGCCTGCTTCATCTCGGCGGTCGCGGCGCGCCGACGCGCCGTTCACGCGATGGGGGAAGCGCGCGTCGGCTGAGCCGGGTTCGGTGGCGCGCCATTCTCTCTTTCGTGCTCAGCCGAGCCTGACAGACAGGCGGTTCACGCCATCGTCGATGATCCGATTCAGCACAGCTTCGATCGCGATTTCCGCGGCGCCGACGCGATAAGGATTCTCGCGGCGAAGAAAAGGCAGGTCGACGCCGTTCAGATTCGTCCCGACGGGACCACAGCCGACTTTGTCGACCGCATAGGTCACTTCGAAATCATGACCGAACAGCGCGATCTCGACACGCAAGCCGTTCAGGCTCGGAGGGATCGCCGGGTCGAGCACGAGCGCCGATTTTTCCTGCGTCAATCCGAGGAAGCAGCAGACGATCAAACGGACCGCGACCCCCGGTCCGCTGGAATAGATCCTCCAACCGCCTTCGGTCTGGATCGTTCCACGCATGACGCGATCGTAATTGTCGTACGCCTCATAGCGATCGGCGAAGTCGGCGTCCGAGCTGGTGTAGTAGCAATTCGACTGGCGTAGCGCTGCGGAGGGCGTGAGGTCACGAATGCCGATGGGGTTCGCGAGGCAAAGGGCGTGAAAGAACCCATCGACGTCGCCGAAACGCCACAAGGCCTCCGCATAGCGCAAATGCGCATGGGTGTACATCAGCCCGACCTCGCGGCCGAAGAAGGCGGCGCTCTCGGCCCGCTGAAAGCATTTTTGCGCGCCGCCCCGATATTCGATCGGCCGATCGAAAAGCCTGGCGCCATCTGGCGCCAGCAGATGGCGCTCGATGACGGCGAGATGCTCGCGCGCTTGCGCGGGCGTGAAAAGGCCGGCGATGATCGCATGAATCATCGGAATGAGGCTGTAGGAGACGCCCGTCGCCGCATCGCGTGGATGCAGCAGATAATCGACGTGATCGGCTCCACGGCGATCTGTTCCATGGAATGAGGCCAGTCCGGCGACCACGCCGTCGACGACCAAGAGGCGTTGGAAGTCCTCCCTCACATGCTCCGCTCGGGCGCGGATATCCGCCGCCCTCGCGGCCGAGCCTTCGCGAAGATAAGCGTCTGCGATCGTGACATAGGTCTGGTAATGCAGCGTCACGGTCCAGGCGCTGCAATAAGTGTCGCGCATGCTTGCGTCGGCGGGCTGCAGCGTGTCGTTCCAGTCGCCGCGGCCATAGGCGGCGAGGCGCGTTCCGCGGATCACGCGCCGGTCGATGAGATCGAGCGCTCGCTCGACATGCTTTTCGATCGTCGCAGGCTCCGCCGAATTGTCTCGTTCCGCGAAGAAAGGGATGCGCTCGGCGAGGATCGAACGGTCGTGCGACGCGCAAAGATATCTCGCCAGCGCCAGCAAGGGCCAAAAGATGATGTCGCCATGGGAATCATCGGCTCGATCGTATCTCTCCCGCTCGAAGACGCCGAAGAATTGCGGCCAGTCGCCGTCGGGATTCTGCTGCGCGAACACGCGCCGCAGAATGTCGCGTAGCGCGTCGAAGCGGCCGAGAGCGAGAAGCATTTCGACGGGACCCTGCGCGACATCGCGGACGCCCCAGCTGCCGCCGGAAAATTGCTCGAGGCCCCTCGGCGCGAGATAATGGACGAGCGCATTCTGCGCGAACCAGGACAGAATTTCGCCGATCCGCGCTGCGTCCTGCGCCAGAGGCGCGTTCGCGGGCGCGCGCATTCGCAAGCCCAGGGACATGTCGCGCCAATAGCGATCGGCCGGAGCGCCTGTCGGCGGCGGCGCCGGCAGCAGACGGCCGAGGATGCGAAAGCCGATCGATCGCGCGGGCGAAGCGATCAGGCAGAGGAAAGGCTGGCGCCGCGATACGCCGTCGGGAAAGAGAGCTTCATCCCCTGCGACGCTTTCGATGCTCGCGCCGGGCAGCGGATCGATGCGGAAGCCGCCGCCGGGAAAGCGCCTCCCGATTTCGCTGTCCGGAGCCGCTCGAACGAACACGCCCTCAGCGTCGCGAACATAGCTCGGCCGCGCCTCGTCGGCGCCATCGAGGGCGATATGGCTCGACAGAAGGCAGCGCATCGCCGAGCCGGAGAGAAACTCGACAGATAGTCTCAGCTCGTGGCTCTCTGTCTGCGCCCGGCTCTCGACCCGTATCAGTCCGGCCTCGTGCTTATAGAGCCAGCGACAGGCGTCCGGCGTCATCTCGAAAGCCGATGGCGCGTCGAGCAGCCGCCAGCCGCTCCCATCGTCGACGAATAGACGCTGTCCGTGCGAGCGGAAAAGGCCGAGGTAGCCGCGGCTCCCGGATAGGAGCCGATCGACGCCGACATGGCCTTGCGTCAGCTGCGAATGAAATACGCCGGACATCCAGACCGTCGAGGCGAGCGCCTCCTCCTGCGGAATCGAGCCGTCGCCTGTGCGCAGGATTTGGCCATGAGGACGTAGCGTTCGCAGCTCCTTCGATTTCAACGCCACATGGCTTCGTTCGCCGTAGAAGAAGGACAGAAACCGCCCATTCTCCCACTCCCCATGCCGAAGATTCTCGCCGAAGAGCTTCGAAATTTCGCCTTCGGTCAGCTCCAGCGCCTCGAGGAGCGGCGCCGAGCAGAACAGGCTCGGCGGATGCGCAACCGCGCGCTCGCTTCCGAGAGGCAGCCATGCGGAGCGCGCTTCGGGCTGCGCCGAGGCTCGATCGACGAAAGCCAAGTCTGTTGCCGACGTCGGCGCCGAATGGTCTGGCTCGAACCAGCCGAAAAAACCGCGCTCGTTTCGTTCTCCCGGCGCGAGTTGGAACGGCGCATCTTGTATGGCGGCCAGCGAATGCTCGTGCTGGAGACGCTCGCTCGGGAGGCCTCGCGTCATCGCTTCCGGGGACCCGCCCGCCCGCGTGGAAAGACCATTGACCTGCAAGGCGTCGGTGGCGAAACCGATCCCTTGCGCGAGCGATCCGATGATGCACCACGGATGGCGCCCGTCGACGGGCTGGTTCTGGCGGGAGGCGACGACGACGCCGCGCTCTGGGTGAGACAGCGGCGCGTGATCGACATATTGGCTGACATAATATTCGTTGGATCGCGCCGCTCCATAATCGGTCAGGCCCAGGTCCTGCACATGGATCAAATCCAGTCGCTGGGCTTTGTCGCCACGATTTTCCAGCGCCAGCCGCCAGAACCATGCGGCGGCGGAGCGAGCGAGAACGAGCGTCAGGGAAAAGCGAATGTCTCGCCATGCGCCCTCGACGGTCATGCCTCGATCGTCGAACTGCGCGGCCTCGCCGCTGCGCGGTCCGAGCAAGCCGATCGCATCACCTCCATCGTCGTGGCGGCGCAAGTAGATATTGGCGGGTCCGCCCTCGACCTCATTGCCGAGGAACAGGTTGAGCAGAACCCCATTGCGTCGCATGCGTCGGATCGAGCCATTGGCGTTGGCTTCCACGGTCAGACCCGATTCGCTCGTCAGCAGGCGAGGGCTTGTCGGAGCGGGGCTCGCTTTCATGCGGTTTTATCCTCGTCTCCGCGGCGCGTGCTGCGTCCGCTCGAGACAGAATATGCTTCGTCGGCCACCCGTTCCAAGCGCCTACGCCAGATCGGTCGGCGCGCGAAGGAGAGGCTGCCGAAGGCGGGGCTTGCCTCCGGCTCGGCGTCGGGAGTTAATCGGTGACGGGACGCGCATGTCGTCCGTCGGAGGCGAGAGATGAACGTCCCGCCGAAAGCCCTATGGAAGGCGACCGCGAGCAGCGGCGATCCGCGCCATGCGATCGACGATCGCTATTCCACCGCATGGTCGGCCGAACCGGCCGAAAGGTCGTCGCTCGCGATCGATCTCGGCGAGGCGGCCCTGCTCGGCGGGCTGGAAATCTACTGGGGGCGGCGCGCGTCGAGCGCATATTGCTTCGAGGGCTCGCAGGATGGACTGCGATGGATGCGCCTCTGCGGCTCCCGACACGGCGAAGGCGGCCAGGAGATTTTCGCCTTTCCGCCGACGCCGGCTCGTTTCCTGCGCTGGAGCGCCGAGAATCCGGAGCGCCGGCCGGGTCCCGACATCGTCGAAATCAATCTCTACGGCCCCGCCGACGCCGCGACCACGCTGGAGGCGGGACGCATCGCCGCGCTCGGCCATGCGCCGGTCTTTCTTCGCAGGGGCGAAAGCATCACCGTCGACTTCCGTTTCGCCAGATCCGTGGTCGGCGCGCTCGTCGAATGGGGAGACAGCTATGGACTGGATTTCTCGGCCTATCTCTCCGACGATGGCGAAAATTTCCGCGAGCTCGGCCGCATTACGGCCGGCGGAGGGGGAAATGGCAGCTTCTGGTGGCCGTGCGCGAGCAGCCGGTTTCTCCGCCTGACGCTGCACGAGGCGAGCGCGCCGGAAGGCGCCGTCGTCGACGAGCTCAAGCTCCGCATCCTCGACAGCGACCGCATGCCCATCGGCCAGCTAGAGCGGGCCGCGCGCGCCGGGCGCGGCGAGCTCTACCCGCAAGCGCTGCTCGGCCGTCAAGTCTATTGGACCGTGCTGGGGGAATTCGATCGAGAAGGAGAGGCGCTTTTCGACGAATATGGCGGTCTCGAACCCCGCCGCGGGTCGCCGCAGATCACGCCGCTGCTGCGAGCAGGCGAGAGATTGCATGGAGCGTCGGCGAGCGCGTGCATCCGCCATTCCCTCGTCGGCGAATCATTGCCGATCCCAAGCGTTACATGGTCCGTAGATGGACTGGAAATTTGCGCGACGGCGCTCGCTCACGCCGGGCAGGCGCTGGTGCAGTATCGGATCGTCAACACATCTCGCGCGCCGCGAAAAGGAGCGCTCGTGCTGGCGGTGCGGCCAGCGCAGATCAATCCCTATTGGCAGCACGGCGGTCATGCGCCGATCGACGCCATCGCCGTCATCGGTCGCGAGGCGCGAATCGACGATCGAATTTATGCCGCGTTTTCGCGCGAGCCGGACGCGGTGACGGTCGCCGACTTCGACGACGGAGACGTCGTGAGGCTGATCGAGGGCGGCGCGAGCGGGACGGATCGTCGCCTTTGCTCCGACTCGGGGCTGCTCAGCGCGGCTGTCGAATTCGCTTTTTCGCTGCCGCCGGCGGCGAGGGACGTCATCGTCGTCGCTGCGCCTTTGCGAGACGGCGTCACACCGGACGCCGACGTGACCTTCTCCGCCGTGCGAAAAATCGTCGCGCGTCGCTGGCGAAAAAAGATCGGCCCCCGGAGGATAACGGTCGGCGACCCACGCGTCACCGAGACGGTCGAGGCGCAAATTTCCTTGATTCTCGTCAATGCGACGCGACCCGCTTTCAAGCCCGGCCCCAGGAACTACGACCGCATTTGGATACGAGATGGTTCCGCTCAGGCGCTCGCCTTGCTATGGGCCGGCTTGGCCGAAGAGGCCGAGGACTTCGTGCTCTGGTATTCGCAGCGTCTCTATCCCAACGGCATGGTCCCGCCCATTCTCGACGAGAATGGCGCGATAAATCGGGGTTACGGAAGCGATATCGAATATGACGCGCAGGGAGAGTTCGTCTGCGTCGCGGCAGAGGCGTATCGGATCACGAGAAGCCGCGCATTTCTGACCGCAGTCCTCGAGCCCGTGGTCCGAGCGACGCGATTCATCGAGGAGCTTTGCGCCCGAACCAATGCGCAGCATGGCCCTACGTCCCGTTTCCACGGTCTCTTGCCGCCTTCCCTCAGCCATGAGGGCTATAGCGAGCCGAGCTACAGCTATTGGGACGATTTCTTCGCATTGAGCGCCTTTCGGGGCTGCGCCTTTCTCGCCGATGCGGCGGGCGAAAGAGAAACAGCGGCGTGGGCGCGAGCGAAAGCGAAGGGGTTCGCCGAAGATCTCACTCGCTCGATCCGCATGACCTCCGAACTCATGGGCGAGGGGATGATCGCGGGCTCGGCCGATCGCGAGGACGTCGATCCCACCTCGACCTCCATCGCCTTCGGGCCTTGCCGCGTGGAGGACGTTCTTCCGCCCGAGCTGCTGGCTGCGACCTACGACCTTTGCGCCGCGCAAATAAAATCGCTCGGCGCTCCGGATTTTGCGGGAAGCTTCACCCCCTATGTCATTCGCAATCTGAACGCCTTCGTGTCCCTCGGCCGGCTCGAGGACGCATTCGGTCTGCTCGAGCTGCTTCTTTCCTGCCGGCGCCCCGAGAATTGGCGGCACTGGGCCGAGGTGGTCTGGAGCCCGCCGCGCGCGCCGCAATATATCGGCGACATGCCGCACACTTGGATCGGGGCGGAGTTTGTCACTGCCATACGAAGTATGCTGCTGCGCGAAAACGGCGACGCCTTGGAGCTGTTCCGCGGCGCGCCGGACCATTGGTGGGACGGCGAGGGGATCACTCTGCGGAATCTACCGACGGCTTTCGGCGTCGTCGATCTGCTGGCCTGCCGGACGAAATCCAGAGCGACGATCGAGCTGGCCTCGGCCGGGCCGCCGCCCGAGCGCGTCACGATACGCTTCCCCGGGGCCACGCGCGCATGTGCGGACGGACAATCCTGCGTTATCGATGGCGATGTGATCACCTCGGCGAATTTCAGCCGGATGGTCATCGATTTTTGAGCGGGTCGCGCTCGATCAACTCTCAGCGGCCGCCACATGCTGCTTCACGACGACAAAGCTGTCGGGCGTCACCGACACGGAATCGATCCCGCATTCGACCAGGAATTCGGCGAAATCGGGATGGTCGCTCGGCGCTTGCCCGCACAGCCCGACCTTGGCCCCCGTATCGCGCGCGGCGTCGATGACAGTGTGGATCATCCATTTCACCGCCTCGTCCCTCTCGTCGAACAGATCGGAGAGCTCCGCGGAATCTCGGTCGACGCCGAGAGTGAGCTGCGTGAGATCATTGCTGCCGATCGAGAAACCGTCGAAGCGCTCCGCAAAGGCGCGGGCGAGAATGACATTCGAGGGAATCTCGCACATGACATAGACCTGAAGCCCGTTCTCGCCGCGCTTCAACCCATTGGCCGCCATGACCGCGAGCACGCGATCCGCCTCCTTTACCGTCCGGCAGAAAGGGATCATCACGATGACGTTGGTGAATCCCATTTCTTCGCGAAGACGGCGCATGGCGCGGCATTCGAGCGCGAAGCCTTCTCGATAGCGCGGCGAATAATAGCGCGACGCGCCGCGGAAGCCGATCATCGGATTTTCTTCCCTGGGCTCGAATTGGGCGCCGCCGATCAGCGCGGCATATTCATTGGTCTTGAAATCGCTCATGCGCACGATGACCGGCCGCGGATGAACGGAGGCGGCGATGCGGCCGAGCGCCCTCGAGAGCCCTTCGACGAAATAGTCGCTCTTGTTCTCGTATCCGACCGTCGCCTCGGCGATGATCTTTTTGGCCGCCTCGTCGGTCAACGAATCACAATGGACGAGCGCCATCGGATGGATCTTGATGTGATTGTTGATCACGAACTCCATCCGCGCGAGGCCCACTCCGTCGGAAGGAAGACGCCACCAGCGAAAGGCCGCGGCGGGATCTGCGAGATTGAGCATGACCTCGACGCGCGTCGTGGGAACGGCGGCGAGATCGAGCTCCTCGATCTCGATCTCGGCGACGCCGTCATAGACGAATCCCGTATCGCCTTCGGCGCAGGACAAGGTGACGATCTGCTCGTCGTGGAGCAGTCGCGTCGCATCCGGCGCGCCGACGATCGCCGGCAATCCGAACTCGCGGCTGACGATCGCCGCATGCGAGGTGCGCCCGCCATGCTCGGTCACGATCGCCGCGGCTCGCTTCATGATGGGCGCCCAATCCGGATCGGTCGTGCGCGTGACTAATATGGCGCCGTCGACGAAACGACCAATGTCGCGGACGTCCTCTATGACGCAGACCTTGCCGGTCGCCACCGCGTCGCCGATCGCCAATCCCGTGCAGATCCTGCGGCCTTTCTCGCCGATGCGATAAGACTTCAGCGCGCTCGCCTCGCGCCGCGATTGAACCGTCTCCGGACGCGCCTGGACGATGAAGAGCTCGCCGGTCTCGCCGTCCTTGGCCCATTCCATATCCATCGGCCGGCGATAATGGTCCTCGATCAGACAGGCCCAGCGAGCCAGAGTCAGGATGTCCTCGTCGGCGAGCACGAAGGACGCGCGCTCGGCCTTTGACGTCGGGACATTGCGCGTCGGCTGGTCGTCGCCCTGCGCATAGATCATCTTCACCAGCTTGTCGCCGCGCTTCTTCTCGATGATCGGCGACAGCGCTGCATTGGAAAGGAACGGCTTGAACACGACATATTCGTCCGGGTCCACCGCGCCCTGCACGACATTCTCGCCGAGCCCCCAGGAGGCGTTGATGAGCGCGACCTTGTCGAAGCCCGTCTCCGTGTCCAGCGAGAACATCACGCCGGCGCCGCCTGTGTCGGATCGGACCATGATCTGCACGCCGATCGACAGCGCGACTTTCATATGGTCGAAACCTTGCGCCTTGCGATAGCTTATCGCGCGATCCGTGAAGAGCGACGCGTAGCAGCGACGACAGGCGTCGAGCAACGCCCGCTCGCCGCGAATGTTCAGATAGGTCTCCTGCTGCCCAGCGAAGCTCGCATTCGGCAGGTCTTCGGCGGTTGCGCTCGACCTCACCGCGACGTCGGGCGCGTCCCTGCCGATGCGTCGGCCCAGCTCGCGATAGGCCGCGACGATGGCGCTCGCCATTTCGCTGGACCATTCGCCGCGTAGAATGGCGTTACGAATTGTTCGACCGGCGTCGGCGAGCGCGATGCGGCCGGATTCGAGGTCGTCGAGCGTCGTGGCGATGACATTCCGCGCGCCATTGCTGTCGATGAAGCGCCAATAGGCTTGCGCCGTCGTCGCAAATCCAGAGGGCGTTCTGACGCCTTTTTCGGTGAGTCGGGAAATCATTTCTCCGAGCGAGGCGTTCTTTCCGCCGACGCTCGGAACATCGTCGCGGGTCAAGTCCTCGAGCCAGACGATTTGGCGCGCCATGTCGATCATGCGACTCCCCTCGCTTCGAATCTCGAAGTCTGCTCTTCTCGTCGTCGGGCCACGATGTCGGCGACGCCCATTTATGGCTCATTCTAGCGAGCGCGAGCAGAGCGACCGAATGTCACTTCCTTCCACCGATCTCGTCGATGTGGAACAATAGATCGGCGGGATCGTCATAGACGCGAAACGCGCCAGACTGCCGCAGCTCCTCGGAGCCGTAGCCTCCGCTCAGAAGGCCGACCCCCAGCGCACGGCATCGGGTCGCAGCGAGCATGTCCCATATGCTGTCGCCGACGACGAACGCTGTCGTGATGGGCGCGTTCAGCCGTCGGGCGGCGGCGAGAAAAAGATCTGGATCGGGCTTGGCGTGCGCGACCTGGTCGCGAGTGACGACCGGCGTGCGGATGGGATCGACGCGGAGCGCGGCGAGATTGACGCGCGCCGTCTCCATGCGACCGCTTGTTGCGATCGCCCAGGGGACGCCGGCGTCGGTGAGCCATGCGAGGAGCTCCCTTGCGCCCGGGAGCGGGCGCACCCCGTCGGCGATCTCGAGATAAGCGGCGGCGTGGGCGGCGCTCAAGCGGCGCACGCGCTCAGCGTCGATTTCCATGCCGGTCTCGCGCAGCAGCTGATTGACGAATAAGCCTCCGCTCATGCCGACCTTGCGATGAATGCGCCAGACTGACAAATCGATACGCTCCGCGTCGAGCGCCTTTTTCCAGGCGAGGACGTGCTGATAGACGCTGTCGACCAGCGTGCCGTCGAGATCGAATAGGAAAGCCGGATCGATGCGCATCGGGGTGTTCACTCCGTCTTCTTCGGATAGCCGATCGTCTGCGACAAAAGCACCTGATGATCGTGGCCGAGCCCCAGCGCTTGCGCGATCGCCTCGCGATCGATCCAGGCTCTGATAACAGTGGCGAGGCCCGCGCTCGCCGCGAACAAATACACATTCTGCGAGATCGCCCCCGCCGCGACCGAGGCGAAGCTCTCGCGCTGAGAGACCGGCACGAGCGCCATTCGCGCATGGTCGGCGATGAACACCAGATCGAGCGGCGCTTTGTCGACGAAATCCTGATAGCCGGTCACGCGCCTCATGTCGCTCGCTGCGACCAGCTCTAGGGCGTGCGCGGCGGCGACATAGAGATAGGCCCCGGAGGGCAGCGCGACATAGACGTCGATTTCCTGAGCGTCCAAAGCGGAGGGCGCGGTTCGTCCGCCTTCGGCTCTATTCACGCCGTCCGCGGCCCACAGCAGGTCGGACAAGAGCTGCAAGGGTAGTTCGTCAGGCGCGAATTCCCGGGACGACCTCCGCTCCGCGAGCGCCTCCATCAATGGCGTTCCGCCTTCCTTGTGCGGAGGGGGAAGCGCGATCTGCGCCGCAACGGCGCCTCGCGCAGGTTTCGGACGCAAGCGTCCCATCATGCCGAGCGCGAGCTTGGTCAGCGTCGTCATTGCGACGGCCTCCTCGTGAGACCATGCAATATCGTGGGGAAATGTAGATTTTCGAGGGCGGAGAAGAAATTTGCGCATTCGCGGAGGAGAGCTCCTTCGGCATTGCGCAGACCCTGTTTCCATAGGACGTCGACGGTTCGCTCGGGGGCTTTCCGGAGCAGAGCTTCGAGCTTGGAGAAGGCCTTCTCGATCCGATCGAAGTCGGGACTATGGCGCGGACGAGGTCGAGCGAGATTCTCTTGCTTTTTCGTCGTTTTGTGAAGCTGCGGGTGATATGTGGCGTGATAAAGTCCACGCTCCGCCAGTCGCCGAGGCTTCGGTGCGCCGAGTCGGGGGAGGCCGGAAGCGGGAGCCACCGATTTCGCCGCCAGCGGCGTTGAGCGAGGCAAGTCGATGACCCGAATACTCGCCGCAGCCTTATCGAGCGCGCTCCTTCTCGCGAGCGCTTCGGCCGAGACATTGAAAGACACTCTCCCTCATATTTCCGTGACGGGAGAAGCCTCGGAGGAGGCGCTTCCCGATCGAGCGATCCTCCACCTGGACATTGTCGTGGATCGGCCCACCGCGACCGAGGCCGTGGCCGAGAACGAGCGGAAGACGCGCTCCTTGTCGGAGGGCCTCGTCCGGCAAGGAGCGCCGAGCGACGGCATTCGCGTCGTCGGGGCGACGCTTCAGTCGGTCGCGACGGAGGACGCCGCGCCGCGCGGCGCGCATGGGAAGCGTGTCTCCAGGGGCTTTCGGGCGCGAAGCGAGCTGAGCGCGACGGTGAATTCGCTCGATGAGGCCGCGTCTCTGCTGTCTCACGCGATCGACGCCGGCGCGAACGACATACGTGGTGTGGAATTCGTCTTCAGCGACGAAAGGACGCGGCTCGAGCGTCTACGGATCGCCGCCGTGAAAGATGCGGAACAGCGGGCGAGAAACTATGTCGAGGCCGTGGGCGGCAAGCTCGGCCGCCTCATCGAAATCGATCGCCAGGAGGAGACTGTGGCCACAGCAGCCGACGGCCGAACCGAGCCTTCGGCCTCCGCGAATGGAGCGGCGTCTCTGCCTCTGCGGCCCGGCGCGCGACGGCTCACCGCGAGGGTCTCGGCGACTTGGGCGCTTTCGCGCTAGAATGTCCAGGATTTCGAACCAATCGGCGAGATGCTCGATCGGCGTGCATATGAACGAGGCGGCTTCTTCTCACGCGAGCATGGCGCGACACGGAACGGTCTTAGCCGTTCGCGGCGCCGTGATCGACGTGCGTTTCGAGGAGGGCGAGCTACCGGCGATCGAGGACGCCTTGGTCGTCGAGGCCGACGGCGGACGCGCAATTTACGCCGAGGTGCAGGCTCATCTCGATCGGAACAGCGTCCAGGCCATCGCTCTGCAATCGACGGTCGGCCTCTCGCGCGGACGCCGGGTGAGGGCGACCGGCGGGCCGATCGAGATTCCGGTCGGCGTCGCGACGCTCGGACGGCTGATCGATGTGACGGGAGCGATCGGCGACAATGGACCGCCGCTGCCGGCGCACGCGCCGCGCCGGCCGATCCATCGCGCGCCCCCGCCGCTGGCCCAAAGGCCGAGCGGCGGTGAGATTTTCGCGACGGGGATCAAGATCATCGACCTGCTGACGCCCATCGCTCAGGGCGGCAAGGCCGCCATGTTCGGCGGTGCGGGCGTCGGCAAGACCGTGCTCGTGATGGAGCTCATTCACGCAATGGTGACGGGCTATCGGGGCGTATCGGTGTTCGCCGGCGTCGGCGAGCGCTCGCGCGAGGGCCACGAGCTTCTGCTCGACATGGGCCGCTCCGGCGTGCTGGAGCGCACGGTTCTGGTCTATGGCCAGATGAACGAGCCCCCCGGCGCGCGCTGGCGGGCGCCGCTCGCCGCTCTCACCATCGCGGAATATTTCCGCGACGAGCAGCGCCAGAACGTGCTGCTGCTGATGGACAATATCTTCCGCTTCGTCCAGGCCGGGGCCGAAGTCTCGGGCCTGCTGGGGCGATTGCCGTCGCGCGTCGGCTATCAGCCGACGCTGGCGAGCGAAGTGGCGGCGCTGCACGAGCGGATCGCCTCGGTCGGCGGGGTCGGCGTGACGGCGATCGAGGCGGTCTATGTCCCCGCAGACGATTTCACCGATCCCGCGGTGACGACGATCGCCACCCACATCGACAGCATGATCGTTCTCTCCCGACAAATGGCGGCCGAGGGCATGTATCCGGCGATCGATCCGATCGCTTCCTCCTCCGTGCTGCTCGATCCGCTGGTCGTCGGCGAGGCGCACGCTGAAGTCGCGACCGAGGTCCGTCGGGTGATCGAGCATTATCTCGAGCTGCAGGATGTCATCGCCTTGCTCGGCGTCGAGGAGCTCGCAGCCGAGGACCGCAAGATCGTCGGGCGCGCGCGGCGCCTTCAGCGCTTCCTGACCCAGCCTTTCGCCGTCACCGAGGCTTTTACCGGAGCGTCCGGCCGCTCGGTTCCTCTCGCCGACACGCTCGCGGGCTGCCGCGCGATTCTTTCCGGCGCCTGCGACGATTGGCGAGAGAGCTCCTTCTATATGGTCGGGACCATCGACGAGGCGGAGCAGAAGGAGAAGGCCGCCGCGCGCAAGGACGCCGAGACGACGGGAGGCAGGCCGTGAGCAGAGCGTTGCGGCTCGCCATCACCACGCCGAACGCCGTGCTGCTCGACGAAGCCGGCGTACGATCCGTCCGCGCCGAGGACGAGAGCGGCGGTTTCGGCTTGCTGCCGGGCCACGCCGATCTGCTGACGGTGCTGCCGCCGTCGGTCCTGCGCTGGCGATCCGCCGACGGCGCCGAGCGCTATTGCGCGATCCGTGGGGGCGTGCTGACCGTCAGGGGCGGAGAGAGCGTGTCGGTCGCCTGCCGCGAGGGCCTTCTCGGTCGCGATCTGCGCAAGCTCGACGCCGAGGTGCGCGCCGCGCGCACGGCCGAGAAGGACGC
This sequence comes from Methylosinus sp. C49, assembly GCF_009936375.1. Classification (GTDB taxonomy): domain Bacteria; phylum Pseudomonadota; class Alphaproteobacteria; order Rhizobiales; family Beijerinckiaceae; genus Methylosinus. The sequence goes on from NZ_AP022335.1 coordinate 70,421, forward strand.
GGCGGCGCGCGCGCGCGTCGAGGAGACGCGGCTGCACGCCAGCGCCGTGCGTCGCCTCGTCCGTTATCTGCGTCCGTCCGGCGCTTCGGAAGTGTTCGGCGACGGAAAGGACGCGCCATGAGCGAGGCCGGTCCCGAGCGCGATTCGATGGCGGAGGCCTCGCGACTGGCCGCCGAGCGGCGCGAGATGCAGCGCAGGAACGCCGAGCCCTCGCTCGGACGCCGGCTGGGGCAGATCGGCGTTCTCGGCTGGACTATCGTCCTGCCGGCGCTCGCGGGGCTGTTCCTCGGACGTCGGCTGGACAAGATGTACGACATGGGCGTCTTCTTCTCCGCGCCTCTCGTCATGATCGGCGCCGGAGTCGGCCTCTGGCTCGCCTGGAAATGGATGTCGCGCCAATGACCGTTTCCGCCGCCCCGCTCGCTCTCCAGCTCGCCCTCGGCGCGGGCGCGGGATTCGCCGCGGGCCTCGCTTACTTCCGCGCCCTGCGTTGGAATGTCGATCTCTTCGAGCGGGGCGTGACGCCGAAGGCCATTCTCTTGCTCATAACGCGCTTCGCGGCGCTCGCAGCTGCGCTCGCAGCCCTCGCGAAGATCGGCGCTCTCGCTCTGCTCTCCGGCGCGCTGGGACTGCTCGCGGCGCGCCGCGTCGTCCTGCGTCGTTTGGGAGGTCTCGAATGAAATCCTCGCCGCTCGCGCTCGAGCCCGGCTTTCAGCTCGGACCCGTGCCCGTCAGCAAGCCCGTCATCGTCACTTGGGCGCTGATGGCCGCGCTCGTTCTCGCGAGCCTTCTTGTAACTCGGCGGCTCTCGTTGCGGCCGGGGACCGGACAATCGGCGCTCGAGCTTTTCGTCGAGACGCTCGACCAGCAGATAAGGGACACGATCGGCGCGGACCCAGCCCCCTATCGCGCCTTGCTCGGAACGATCTTCCTCTTCGTGCTCGTCGCCAATTGGTCGTCGCTCGTTCCTGGCGTGGAGCCGCCGACGGCGCGGCTCGAAACCGATGCGGCGCTGGCTCTGATCGTCTTTTTCGCGACCATCTATCACGGACTGCGCACGCGCGGCCCGCTCGGCTATCTCGCGACATTCGCCGAGCCGAGCATCATCATGGTTCCGCTCAATCTCGTCGAGCAGATCACGCGCACCTTCTCGCTGATCGTCCGCTTGTTCGGGAACATCATGAGCGGCGTGTTCGTCATCGGCGTCGTGCTGTCGCTCGCGGGTCTGCTCGTGCCGATTCCGCTGATGGCGCTCGATTTGCTGACCGGCGCGATTCAGGCCTACATTTTCGCGACGCTCGCCATGGTGTTCATCGGCTCCGCGGTCGATGGACACGGCGCGCGGTCGGGCGGCTAGACGAGAGCGAGGAAGAATGGACGATATTCAATATATCAGCGTGATCGCCGCCGCCGTCGCCGTGTCCTTCGGAGCGATCGGCCCCGCACTCGCGGAAGGCAAGGCGGTCGCGGCCGCCATGGAGGCGATCGCGCGTCAGCCGGAGGCCGCCGGCGTCCTGTCGCGCACCCTTTTCGTCGGCCTCGCGATGATCGAGACCATGGCGATCTACTGTCTCGTGATCGCGCTTCTGCTTCTCTTCGCTAATCCTTTCGTCAAATAGGGCGTTCGCACGCATGCAGATCGACTGGTGGACGCTCGGTTTGCAGACCGTCAACGCCCTCGTGTTGATCTGGCTGCTCTCCCGCTTCCTTTTCCGCCCCATCGCATCGATCCTCGCCGAGCGCGAGGCGACGGCCCGGCTGCTGCTGGACGACGCCGCCGCCGCCAAAGCCTCGGCCCTGACTCTGGAAGAACAGGCGCGCGCCGCCGTCGACGCGATGTCGGCCGATCGCGCGGCGACGATCCGCGCCGCCACGACGGAGGCGAAGGACGCGCGCGACCGGCTGCTCGAGGCCGCCAGGGCCGACGCCGATCGCATGCGAGCGGACATGCGGGCGGAGATAGAGCGCGCCGAACGATCGGCCCGTCGCGCCGAAGCCGAGCGCGCGAGCCTGCTCGCCGTCGACATTGCGCGGCGTCTGCTCGAACGCTTGCCGGCGTCGTCCCGCGTCGTCGGCTTCATCGACGGCCTCGTAGACGCGATCGCGGCTCTGCCGGAAACCTCTCGCGCCGATTTCGCCACGCGAGGAGAGCCCACTCTGACCGCGCCGCGTCCGCTCACCGCCGAGGAGGACGCGCTGTGCCGCGAGAGGCTAGAAAACGCCCTCGGCCGCCCGCTGAAATTCGCGCTTCGCGTCGATCCGACATTGCTCGCCGGCCTCGAATTGGAGAACGCCCACACCAGCATTCGCAACAGCCTGCGCGCCGATCTCGAGCAAATCTCCGCGACCTTGCTGACGGAGCCGGAAAATGAGCGATGAGCCGGCCGTCGCCGAATGGCTCGCGCGCGGCCGCGCGGCGGTCGAAAGAATCGAGCTCGGGCCGAAGGTCGAGACGGTCGGACGCGTCGAGAGCTATGCGGATGGGATCGCCTTCGTCTCCGGCCTGCCGCAGGTCGCGCTCGACGAGCTGCTGCGTTTCGAGACCGGCCAGCTCGGATTCGCGCGCGCGCTCGAGGCCGATCGAGTCGCCGTGGTGCTGCTCGATCCGGGCGACGAGATCGAAGCCGGCGCGCGCGTCTTCGCGACCGGCGAGGTCGCGCGCACGCCGGTCGGGGAGGGACTGCTCGGACGCGTCGTCGATCCGCTGGGCCGCCCACTCGACGGCGGCGAGCGGATCGCCGCCGTCGCCTTCCATCCCGTCGAGCGCGAGGCGCCGAGCATTATCGCGCGCGATCTCGTGACCGAGCCCGTCGAGACCGGCCTATTGGTCGTCGACTCCATGTTCGCCCTGGGGCGTGGTCAGCGCGAGCTCGTCATCGGCGATCGCGCCACCGGCAAGACGTCGATCGCCATCGACGCCATCATCAACCAGCGCCACTCGGACATCGTTTGCGTCTATGTCGCCGTCGGCCAGCGGACGACCTCGGTGGAGCGCGCGATCGAGGCGGTGAGGAGCGGAGGATCCGCCGATCGCACCATCTTCGTCGTCGCGCCCGCCGCCTCGCCGCCCGGCCTGCAATGGATCGCCCCTTTCGCGGGCTTCGCCATGGCGGAGTTCTTCCGCGATCGCGGCGGCCATGCACTCGTGGTCGTCGACGATTTGAGCAAGCATGCGGTCACGCATCGCGAGCTCGCCCTGTTGACCCGAGAGCCTCCCGGACGCGAAGCCTATCCCGGCGATATCTTCTACGTCCATGCGCGGCTCCTGGAGCGAGCCGCGAAATTGTCGAAGGCGTTCGGCGGCGGCTCGCTCACGGCGCTGCCGATCGCCGAGACCGATACCGGCAATCTCTCGGCCTATATTCCCACAAATCTGATCTCCATCACCGATGGACAGATCGTGCTCGACCGTCGCTTGTTCGCCGCGAACCATCGTCCGGCCGTCGATGTCGGCCTTTCGGTCAGCCGAGTCGGCGGCCGCGCGCAGCCTGACGCCTTGCGTGACGTCTCGGGGCGATTGCGTCTGCAATACACGCAATTTCTGGAGCTCGAGATGTTCTCGCGCTTCGGCGGCATGTCGAATGCCCGCATCGAGCGGGAGCTAACGCGGGGCGAGCGCATTCGCGGCCTGCTGACGCAGCCGCGCTTTTCGCCTCTGCGCCTCGTGGATCAGATCGCTCTGCTCGCGGCGCTCGACGCCGGCGTTCTCGATTTGCTTCCCACGCGAGCCATTCCCGCGCTGACCGCGAGGCTTCCCGCGCATCTCGACTCGGCCGCCGCGCCGAGCGTCGCGGCGATCTCCCGTCACGCCCCGCTCGACGACGCCATGCGCGCAAATCTCGTGGCGCGGGTGCGCGAACTTTCGTCAGAGCTCGCGGCGCCTTCCTCATGAGCGAGCGCTCAGCCGACATCAGCGCCCATATCGCCGCGACCCGGCAGCTCGAGAGCGTCATCACGGCGATGCGCGGCGTCGCCGCCGTCCGAACGCGCGAAGCCCAGTCGCGTCTTTCCGGCGTGCGCGCCTATGCCGCCGCGTTGGGCGACGCCATTTGCGCGGCGCTGGCGCTGAGCGCGGAAGCGCCGCCGTCGCGGCTCGTCTCGGAGCGCCGGCCGGCCGATGGCCATATCGTCCTGGCGTTCTGCTCCGAGCGCGGCTTCGTCGGCGCATTCAACGAGCGCATCCTGGACGCGGCGGCGCGCCTCGCGGGCAGCGCCGAACGTCCGGCTCTGTTCATCATCGGCGAGCGCGGCGCGACGCTCGCGCGAGAGCGCGGATCATGCGCGGATTGGACTTCGCCCATGGCGTCGCGCGTCGACGACGCCCCGTCGCTCGCCGACTGCATCGCGCAAGAGCTCTATGGGCGCCTGGGGGAGGGGCTCGCCGATCGCGTGACGCTCATCCACGGCGCGCCGGGCGCGGCCGGAATCGAGATCGTCGCGCGCTCGCTCGTGCCGCTCGACCTCGCCCGCTTTCCGCCTGCGTCCGCCGCGGCTCCGCCCCTCGTCACATTGCCGCCGCGCGCGCTCGTCGAGGGCCTCGCGCAGGAATATGTCTTCGCCGAATTATGCGAGGCGGCGGTGCTGTCCTTCGCGGCGGAGAACGAGGCGCGAATGCGCGCGATGATCGAAGCCCGCGACAATGCGCACAAGACGCTCGAGCGACTGGAGGCCCGGCATCGACAAACACGTCAGGAGGAGATCACCGAGGAGATCATCGAACTCGCGAGGCCAGTTCCCCGCGGGACGCAGGCTCGTCGAGGCGACGACTAAGGTGCGTCTTCGTCAAATTCCGGGGAACTGATTTGGGTCGTCGCAGAATCTTCCCAAAATCCTGCGCCGAGCCGCGTCGAGTAGCTCCGACCGCGGGTCTCGGAGGGGTTGGAAAACATTCTGGAACGGTTCGGTCGGGCCAAACATAGTCCCCCGTTGAAGGTGATGTGCTCCCAGCCGAGCGGCGCGATATGAGCGAGCGCGTCGTCGCGGATCCGTTCTCCGCCGGAGCGCAGCTCAGCGACGGGGTGGCTGAGGTCGATCGTGTTCCAAAGGACGGTTACTCGTCCTGCAGGCGATAGCCGATGCCGGGTTCGGTCAGAATGAGCTTCCGCGCGCTCGGATCCTCCTCGATCTTCTGGCGCAATTGCCCAACATAGACCCGTACGAATTGCGTGTCTGTCACCGTTGCGCCCCAGCCCGCCGCCAACAATTGCTTATGCGTGACAACCTGGCCCGCATGTTGCGCGAGCGTCCGCAACAGATCGTATTCCTTGCGAGTGAGCTTGACCTCTTCTCCGTAGACGGTGACGCGCCGCTTGATGAAGTCTATCGACAAGTCGCGGCACGAATACTCGGTCGACTCCGCGCGGCGCCTGATGCCGAAGCGCCGCGCGCAGGCGCGCCTGCAATTCTCCCATGTGGAACGGTTTGGCGACAAAGTCGTCGGCACGTAACACGCCTTATGTGGATGGCTGGCCCGGCGCACGCCCGGCGCGGTTCTTTCAGTCGATTATGGCGTCGCTCCCGAACACAAATTTCCGACGGCCGTCGAGGACGCTGTCGACGCCTTCAAACATGTCGTGGCGGGCTGGCCTGGAACTCGGGGTCGACATCCGCAGGATCGCGGTCGGCGGCGACGGCGCGGGAGCCCGGGTCGCTGCCGTATTGGCGATCATGGCCGTCCGCGACCGATCGGTCTTCGGCGTCGCGCAAGTCCTGCGGGCTTTTTTCGATCCGGTGATGGATGCGTCTTGCGCCTCGGCTTCAATTGAATTGTTCGAGGAAGGCTATCTGCGAGGCCGAGACGCTGCGCGGGTTCCACGCGCTCTACAAGCGCAACGCGGGTGATTTTGCGGATTTGCGCTTTTCGCCGCTGCTCGCGCCGGACGTGAGTCGCGTCGCGCCGGCGTTCGTCGCGCTGGTAGAATTCGATCCGCTGCTCGACGAAGGATTGGCGTATGCGCAAAAGCTCGAAGCCGCCGGCGCTCCAGTCACATTCCGAAATCTATGAGGGTGTCAGGAGCCATTTTGGCGGGGTCTTCGTCACTTTCCGGGGAGATGGATTTATTGGATTGGTAGCATTCGTGCCCGCAACAATTCGATGCCCGCGCGGCCGAACATGGCACGCTTGAGAGTTTTCAATCGGTTGATCTGGCCTTCGGCCTGACCACTGCTCCATGGTTCGGCGATCGCGTTCCTGACGGCGTCGATATCGCGGGCCAACGTCCGCGCGAACTGTTGTAGGGCGTGGATGCCGGAATGGCGCGCGTCATCGAGCCAAGAGCCGAGCTTGTCGGGATCAGCGCCCCGTAAGAGGCCACGAAATCGCATCCAGTCTGCGCATGACGACAAAGCTCGGAGAAGCTTCTTTCAACACAGTGACCTTTGCAGCCTGAGAATGGGAAAGCAGTCGCGTCGGCTTCATGCAAAGAGCGGCCGCGACGAGGGGAGAGATTTGCCAGCCCGTCGCGGGATCGATAGCGCGCCCCTCTCTTGTCGGCTCTCTCTGCCGGCCCGTCTCAGGACGCTCCACGCGCCGCCATTCGGAAAGAAGGCGCTCCAGATGGGAACGGCTGCCTGTGTAGCCACGATGCCGGACGTCGTAAAATAGTCGGCGGCCAATCTTGTCGCCCTCCGCCCATCGGCGGGCAAGAAACTCCTGGAAATATAGTGGCGAACTCGGCTTCAGCGTCACTCGACGACGATCCGGCAAAGAATTCGTCTCGATCCACTTGGCGATTGTTCCGCGGCCGATCCCGATCTCCGCGGCGATGGCGACAAAGCTCTTGCCCGAGGCGTGGAGGGCCTTGGCCTGCGCGAACATCTGCTCCCTCGCGTCACGATTTCTGCTGCGCAGCACCAATTGACGGTCGCCTGGGGCAGGTGGAAGTCGGGAGCGTCCGCCGAAGCAACTGACCGCCGTCATTTGCCGCTCGATGGCCTCACGCAGGTTCTGCAGCAAGTGAAAGCGGTCGGCGACCTGGCGAGCCTGCGGAGCGCCCCGCCGGTTGCCCTGGGCGTAAAGTCCGCAGCGGTCGCGGCTCACGATTTCGATCTCTGGCCGCCGCGCGAGCCAATCCGCGGTCTCCTTGGCCGAGCGGATCTCCAGGACATCGGCGACGGTTCGGCGCTCCAGATCAACGACGATCGTCCCATAGGTAAAGCCCTTGCGCCAGCTCCAGTCGTCGATGGCGATGGTCCGCAGAGGAGCCGGGTCCGCGCGCTCACGAACATGGCATTTCAGCTGACGTAGGATCGCGTTGTCGCTGATCGGCATGGCGAGCCGCGCCAGCAATCTTTCGCTCGGCAGACCTCCTGCAGCGTGTCCGAACAGACGAACGATCTCTGCGACCCGGACAGTGCGGCGCGCCATGGGAGCAGCGACCGAAGGCAGGCGTTCCACGAAGGTCTTGCGGCTACACCGTTCGTTGAGGCATCGCCAGCGTCCCAGACGTAGATCGAGCATGCGCGGCGTTCCCTGAACGGGCAGATCCTGCAGACGTCGACGATGCCAATCATGCCGAGACGTTGAAACGTCGCCACAGCCCGGGCACGACCGCTCGCCAGCGGCACGCGCCGAAACGACCCAGCGGCCATCCCGTATCATGATCTCCTCGACTTCGATTCCGGGACCGATTGACAGTTTGATGTTCTTTCGCATCCCCCTTCAAGTGCACGGAAGGCGCAACCTTGACAATCAGTTCCCCGGAAAGTGACGAAGCCCCCCCCCATCCTCGACGCGCTCGAGCCCTGGCTCCGGGAAAAGCTCGCGCTGATCAGCCAGAAGACCAAGCTCGCCGAGGCGATCCGCTATGCGTTGTCGCGCTGGGACGGCCTGACGCGCTTCATCGACGACGGGTACATCGAGATCGACTCCAATGTCGTCGAGCGCGCGATCCGGCCGATCGCTCTCAATCGCAAAAACGCTCTCTTCGCCGGCTCGGACGGCGGAGCCGAGAACTGGGCGATCGTTGCTTCGCTCATTGAGACATGCAAGCTCAATGGCGTCGATCCGCAGGCATACATGACCGACTTTCTAACGAAGATGGTCGACGGCCATCTCGCGAGCAAACTCGACGAACTCATGCCGTGGGCCTACGCGACGCCCATCGCCCTCAAAGTCGTGGCCTGAAAACGACGCTTACGCTCCGTCGCCGCGAGCATGGATTTGTTCAAAGCCCGAGCGCGACGGTTCGCCGGCGGGCTCGAGCCCGAGCTGAGCGTCATCGTCAATGTGCTGTTCCCGACCGAAACGCTGACCCGCGCGGTCGTGGACTCTCAAGCCGAGTTTCCAGACACGCCATTGCGGATCGCCGTGGAAGGATTGGGGGCCGTCATCGATTCCGTTCTCGGTCGCCATTGTTCCTTCGGCATTCGCGGTCCATTGGCGATCGGCCATCCTGAGCTCGCCAGCGAGGCTCTGCTCGACATCCGCTATGTGATGGTCGCATCGTCTCGCCACCCATTGGCGGCGCACCGCGGCGCGATCTCGACAAAGGAGCTCGCACGGCATGTGCAGTTCGTCTTGAGCGATCGCTCTCGGATGACGGAAGGGCGGGATTTCCGTGTATTCTCCGAAAAGACGTGGCGTCTTTCCGACCTCGGCGTGAAGCATGCGTTCTTGCGTGCGGGGCTCGGCTGGGGAGGCATGCCGTTCGACTTCGTCGAGGCGGATTTGGCGAATGGTGCGCTGGTCCAGCTGGATTTGGCCGAAATGATCGTCGGCTCCGAGACGGCCATGTCGGCAGTCTACCGTAAGGATTCCCCGCCCGGTCCGGCTGGCCGTTGGCTTATCGAGCGTCTGAGCCGGATCGACGAGAAGGACTGCGACTGAACGGATGGCGACGGCGGAGACTTCTGGCCGGCGCGGCGACGAAATCTTCTCGTGGGCCTACAGGAAGAGAATTTCATCCGTTTTGGCGTCACGCTCGCCTCGTCGATCGACAGCGTCCGTGTTGGAGAGCCGATCGCTTCCTCCAGATCGACATGGGGATGATGATGGCGCCAGACGTGTCGCTGTGGACGGTCGCTATTCCGCCAGCGCAGTTGGTGAGGATACCGCGCCTCAGTAAGCCACGCCGATCTGCGCCCGATGGCGTGTAGGGCTTTCGATCTCGTCGAGCACGGCGCGGGCAAAATCGATTCCGCTGATCGCCGAAGAGCCTCTGATCTACGATAGTAGCTTATTGCTTACAACTATAGATATACTCGGGCTCCATAGTCGTGGAGAGGAGTTGTTGTTTCCATGAAAGATAAGTAGCGTGCGCTCGACGAGCGCCTTTCGATTCCTCGACGAGGATTCGCCTGGCAAATGACGATTTTGGAGGGGGCGGTCTAATTGGTGGAGGACGAATGACGTACGAAGAGCGGGCGCAGGTCGCCGATCCCAGAGAGCTCGATCGGGCGGTGCTGAGCGAACAGGTTCGCGTCCTTTATGGAAGCACAGCGGTATTGCCGGTCAATCTGCTCAATGCGGTTCTCACCGCTTGGGTAGCGCAGGGTTTTTACCCGAGATGGGTATTGCTTCTATGGGTGGGCTCGCTGACCGTTGTCGTCTCTTTGCGGCTCTATAATTCATGGCTCTACAAGAGCGAGCCGCAGCCGAACGATACCGCGCGCCGCTGGGCGTTGCGCTTCACTGCCGGGGCAACGGCGACGGGTTGCCTATGGGGGTTGTCTGCATCAATCCTCCTGCTCACCAACGATCCATCATTTCATGTCTTCATCGCCTTCGTGTTGGGCGGCATGATCGCGGGCTCCGTGACGATCGACGCGGCGTTTCTGCCGGCTATGCTCGGATTTGGAGCGCCGACGGCCATGCCGGCCATTTTGGCTTTTTTCGCCCGACCGGAGCCCACGTCCGGTACGATGGGCCTCATGTCCGCGGCTTTTGTCATGGCGCTTCTGCTATTGGGCGTGCGCGCCAATCGTTGGATAGTATCGTTGGCGCGACGCGAGCTTACGCAGGCCGCGCTCGCCGCCGATCTCGAAAAACAAATCGAGGTTCGTAAAAAGGCCGAGCAGGAAATGGCGCGCGCGATGCGCACCGATCTCCTGACGGGGCTGCCCAATCGTGAGACTTTCAAGGAATGGGTGACGGAAGCGTTTCGTGGTGGAGAAAAAGACGGCGCGTCATTCGCTGTTCTGTATCTCGATCTGGATCGCTTCAAGGAAGTGAACGAGACGCTCGGTCATTCGTTCGGAGACGAACTGCTACGGGCCGCCGCAGAGCGAATCGGCCAGGCTATACATAATACGGCCTCGATCGCGCGCATCGGCGGCGATGAATTCGGGATTTTCATGAAGGACGCCGCGCGCCGAGAGGCGGTCGATGAGGTCGCGGAAAAAATAATCCGTTCTGTGGCGGCGCCGTTCACGATTATGGGAAAGCAAGTCCACGTCTCAGTGAGCATCGGTGTTTCGATATTCGGAGCGACTATCGTCGCACCTGAAGAATTGCTGAGGCGCGCCGATCTCGCGCTCTATGAAGCAAAGTCTGCAGGATATAATCAGCGTCGCTTCTATTCGGAGGCGCACGACCGCGCTGTGCACGAGCGCGTGACCCTGTTCGAGGAACTCAACTCGGCGCTCGAAAGGGAGGAGTTCGAACTCCATTATCAGCCGGAGATCGAGTGGCCGTCTGGACGGATCATCGGCGTTGAGGCGCTGCTAAGATGGAATCATCCGAGTCGCGGGCTGCTGGGACCGGGTGCTTTCATACCGCTCGCCGAACGGACGGGCCTCATCACGCCGATCGGCGCATGGGCGCTCGCGAGTGTTTGTCGCCAAGCCCGACTCTGGCGCGATCTCGGTGTCTGTCCGCCGATCGTCGGCGTCAATGTCTCGGCCGCCCAGCTCTTCACGGCGTCGCGGTTCGAGTCCGATCTCGCACGTGAGCTCGAGATGTATGATCTCGATCCCGGAACGATCGAGATCGAGCTGACGGAATCGGTTCTCATGCAATCCTCCCGTGGAGAGACGACGGCAATCGACCGAATTCGCGCCTTGGGCGTTCGCATCGCTATTGATGATTTCGGCACCGGATACTCCTCGCTCGAATATCTGCTCACCTATCGTGTGAACCGAATCAAGATCGCACAGCAATTTGTGCGCGGACTGCCGCACGATCCGGTCAGCGCGACCATCGTTCGCGCCACGATCGGCCTCGTGCAAGAGTTCGGGTGTGAAATGCTCGCCGAGGGCGTCGAAACTGTCGGGCAACTCGATTTCCTCGTTCGGGCGGGATGTCAGAGCGTTCAAGGTTTTTACTTCAGTCGCCCTGTGCCCGCGTCGGAGGCTGCGCAACTGTTGCGACGAGGTGTCATCTTTCCCGAAGATCGAGCGTCGAACTACGCCGAAATGACTGGTTCGTGAGGTGGTTCCGTCGCAAGCTTGGCTAAGGCGATCGGCCTCGAGACCCGTCGCCGATCAACAGCCCCGCCACGACTTGGGTTGATTTTCACGGCGTCGGGTCGTGCCCCCACCGGTGGTGTAGCAGCTCGGGAGCAAGCCGCTCGCGACGCGCGCTTTTCATAGCGCCGTAGCGAGCGAGCGGCTTGCGGCGGCCACCGGCGATTCTCCGGTTAGGGGGTCTTCGTCACTTTCCGGGGAGATGGATTTATTGGATTGGTAGCATTCGTGCCCGCAACAATTCGATGCCCGCGCGGCCGAACATGGCACGCTTGAGAGTTTTCAATCGGTTGATCTGGCCTTCGGCCTGACCACTGCTCCATGGTTCGGCGATCGCGTTCCTGACGGCGTCAGTAAATCGGCGCGGGGGCACGACGCCGATCGGCGTGGGGTCAAGCACATAAGCGATTGATTTTGCGAACACCAGATTCTGAAAAGGGGTCAAGAATGGGATCCGATTTACAGATAGCGTCTAAAGCGCGAGGCGCAAATCACCGTCGGCCTGCCGTGGTGTCGGAGCCGCGTTCGGGCAATAACAATCGATAAGTACCTCTTATCGATTATCATAAAACCAATGCTTGACCAAAAGAGGGGAATAGCCGAAACTGCCCGTAATCAGCGCTGGAGCGTCGCCGCGCCGGAAACAGCGCCGGCCGTCCCGTGCGAGAGGTCCTCATGTCGCCCGCGTCCGATGACGAGAACTCCGCCTCGAGGAGGATCCCCTCGGCCGACCGAACGCCCTCCCGCTCCTTGGCGCGAGACCTCTCCGCCGAAGAGCAGGCGCGTCGTCGCGCGGCCATCGATGCGATATTGGCGCTGCGCGACAGCGGCGAGATCAAACCCGTCACGCGCGAGGAAATTCTCGCTTGGCGCCACGAAGGTCATCGCTACTGACCACGGGAATTGGTAAGGGGTCGAACATGTCGCTCACCGTCAAAGTCGGCGAAGCCAAAACCCGGCTCTCCGAACTGCTCGCGAAGGTCGAAGCCGGCGAAGAGGTGGTCATCGCCCGCGGGCACGAGCCGATCGCGCGCCTCACGCGCGTTCCCAAGGCCGGGGATTTTGCCGCGCTCGTCGCCGAGGTGAAAGCCGCCCGCGCCAAACGCGCCAAAACAACAGCAGAGGAATTGCTCGCCTGGCGTGATGAGGGGCGCCGGTTCTGATGGCGCTCGTCGTCGACGCTTCGCTCGCCGCCGCCTGGTTCCTGCCCGACGAGCAGAATGACGCGGCCGACCGCGTCATGGCGGAACTCGACAAGAATCCAGGCCGGGCGCCGTCGCTGTTCTGGTTCGAAACGCGCAATCTGTTCGTCATGGCCGAACGGCGTGGTCGTCTCGCGCCCGGCGAAGCGACGGCGACGATGGCGCAGCTGCGCAGCTTTCCGATCATCGACGAGGGGACGGTCAACGATCGGCTCGTCATCACGCTCGCCGGACGGCATGGGCTGTCCGGTTACGACGCGAGCTATCTCGCGCTCGCCGTCGTCGAACAGCTGCCGCTGGCGACTCTCGACAAAAAACTCGCGGCCGCCGCGCGCGCCGAGAGTGTCATCGTCCTCGGGCCGCTGGGGGCGTCATGACGATCGGCGACGATTTCGCGATCGACGCGCTCGCCGGTTTTCTGCCGCTCGCCGCGCGGGATCGTCTGGCCGAGACGCTGACCGCCGCAGAGATCGACACGCTGACGCATCTGGCCAAAGCCGGGACGGGGCCGAATTCGCTCCGGGCGCTGGCGAGTGATCTCGCCTATCTCGAGGCCTGGGCGCGCGCCTCGACCGGCGCGCCGCTCGTCTGGCCGGCGTCGGAGGCCATGGTGCTGCGGTTCATCGCCCATCATCTCTTCGATGCGGCGGAGCGCGAGAGAAACGCCGAGCACGGGATGCCGGAGGCGGTCGCCGCGACGCTGCGCGCCGATGGCCGCCTGAGAACCGCCGGGCCGCACGCGCCGGCGACGGTGAGACGCCGCCTCGCGCTGTGGTCGAGTCTGCATCGCTGGCGCGGCCTCGAGGGGCCGTTCGGGAGTCCGTCGATTCGGAACGCGCTGCGTCTCGCCGTCCGCGCCGCCGATCGGCCCCGGGCGCGCAAGAGCGCTTCGGCGATCACGCGCGACGTTCTCGACCGGCTGCTCGCGACCTGCGGACGCGGCGGGGCGCTCGACGTCCGGGACCGCGCGCTGCTGCTGCTCGCCTTCGGTTCGGGCGGACGCCGCCGCTCGGAAGTCGCAAAGCTCGAATTCGAGGATATCGAGAACCTGGAGCCGGTTTCCGCCGATCCGGAAGCGCCCGAGGGCGGGAAGCTCCCGGTCGTGGCGATCCGATTGTGTCGCGCGAAAACCGCCGCGGCCGACGCCGGCGAGAGCGTGCTGGCCGTCGGCCGGCCGGTCGAAGCGCTCCGCGCCTGGCTTGTTTTCGCGAAGATCGCGGCGGGCCCGGTGTTTCGCCCGATCGACAAATGGGGAAACATCGGCGCCGCCGCGCTCGATCCGCAGAGCGTCAACGCCGTGATCAAGAGCCGCTGCGTCGCGGCCGGACTCGATCCTAAGGATTTCTCGGCGCACGGGCTGCGCTCTGGATATCTCACCGAAGCGGCGCGCGCCGGCGTGCCGCTGCAGGAGGCCATGCAGCAATCGCGGCATCGCTCCATGCAGCAGGCGGCGCGGTATTACAACGAGGGTGAAATCGCGCGAGGCAGAGCGGCGCGTCTCGGGTGACATCGGATCGAGCGTGGAAAGTCGGAGGAAGGCCACTTCTCTTATGACGATTCGAGGAGGCAGATCATGCCACCTGGAGGCAAAAAGTTTCGAGGTCGCGTTCGCCTCGACGTGTGAGTCGACGCTCTCCCGTTTTCATTCCCGGACATTTAGACACGCCGCCGCAAGGGGGGTGGATCAGGTCGCGCCTTCCCGTTCGCCTTCCCGCGCAACAGGATGAAGGCGCGGCTTCCAGACGTTCGCGCGAAGTTCCATAACGCCCCGTTCGGCGAAATTTTCCAGCAGCGCACGCGCGACCGACACAGAATCTGCGCCGTGACCGCCGCCGACCCGCACCTATCGGGCGCCGTCCCGTCGATAGCAGCCGCGCGGGTCGGCGCTCGCTCTTCGCCCGCGTCAAGACCGTCCCACTGACGGTTGAGGGGGCGGTCGCGGCGCCAATATTCGACCGATGTGTTGGCGCCCTCCCCTGGCAAAGGCAGGCGCTGCGCTGGCGGGTCATCCTGTTACAGTCGGCGAGTGGAGCTTCTCGCGAAGCTCGGCCCTTGGGTTTTTCGTCGGGCGCTCGGGGGCTGTTAATGTTTCGAGAAGGATTTTGGCGGAGTTTAGCGTCACTAGGCTGCCCGCGACTTCGAAATGGGGCGGCGTTCGTGAACTCGACGGTTCATGAAGTTAGACGACGGTGCGGATCGGATTGAAATCCGAGGCATGACGCCTTCACCGTCGAGCCGGTTATACTCCGGCCTGTCTCACCCCAGCCGCCTCACAGGCGCCTCTGCGCGCGTCGTTCTAGTTTCGGAGTCCGCATGTCCTATTCGGCGCCGCGCTTCCGCGGCAAAGTCTCCGCTCGTTCTTGAATCCGGTCGTCTGGCGACCGCGTCACGGCTTCAGTCGAGCGGGCTTCGCCTCCGACGAAAACGAACGATACTGCTACGCGACGAGCGATTTCGATAACAACGAAATCGCGCGCTATTCGCCTGTGCGAATAGTGTGCCAGCTATTATGATAGTATATAGTATCAGTTCGCATGTAGTGGCAATATATAGGAAATTTATGAAGCGCTAAGATTAATAGAATGCGCTTTCTATATTAGATCAAATTGAATCTATGTCGATAGCACTTTCATATTCCATTAAATTAGCCTTCATATAATCATCACGTTCGCAAGATGGAGGCCGTGAATACATGTCGAGAGACCCAGCTATCGTCGATTGTGTCGGCAAGCTCACAATATCGGAGTCGACCGGAATCCGTGAGGCGATGCTGGCGGCTATCGACCGGTGCGATGACGTCGTGATCGATTGCTCGGGAGCATCCGAGATCGATCTGACCTTTATCCAACTGTTGATCGCGAGCCGCCGAACCGCGATGGAGCGAGGACGAAGCGTGCGAATTTCGGCGGCAATGGACTCGCTCGTCGCCGAGACCTCGAGGCGCGCCGGCTTCGTCGCCGAAGACATCATCACCACTCCGTCGCCAGAGCAGTGAAGCAGCAATTCCGACGACGCCTTCGATAATCGTCGCGGCGCCTCTGTCGGGCGTCGACACGGCTATCGCGGCGCCGCGGCGGCCTAGCGGTTCCTCCGCCATTCCAAGGATCATGAACCATGAAAAAGATTCTGACGGTCGACGACTCGGTGAGCGTCCGCCAAATGGTGCGCGCAGTTCTCACAGTCGCGGGTTATGGCGTGATCGAGGCCAAGGACGGCCGCGAGGCTCTCGGCGCAGCGCGCGGCGATCAAGCCAATATGGTCATCACCGACCTCAATATGCCCGTCATGGACGGGCTGACCTTCATTCGTGAGCTGCGTAAGCTTCCTGCCTATAGCGGCGTGCCGATCGTGTTCCTGAGCACGGAATCAGACGCCTCCTTGAAGCAGGAAGCGAAAGCCGCCGGCGCGACGGGCTGGATCACCAAGCCGTTCAGCCAGGAGCAGCTTCTCACCGTCGTCAAGAAATTGATCGGGACCTGACCGCGCCGGACGAGCCGTGGCCGCTGATCGCGTCAAACCATATCTGATGGACGAATCTGATGAACGACGCAGACAAGACCTTTCGCGAGGAAGCCGACGAACTCCTGGAGCAGCTCGAACAGGCGCTGCTCGATCTCGAGAAAATGCCATCCGACAAAGAACTGATCGATAGCGCCTTCCGCGCCCTGCACACGCTCAAGGGATCGGGCGCGATGTTCGGCTTTCAGAAGGTGTCCGCCTTCGTTCACAATTTCGAGACGGCGTTCGACCAGGTGCGCAAAGGTCGCGCCTCGCCGAGCCCCGAGCTCGTCGCCGTCGCGCTGCTCGCCAAGGACCATGTTCGCATCCAGATCGAGGAGCCTGAAGCGGCCGACGAGGCATATGGCGGCCGCATTCTCGAACGACTGCGGCAGGTCGTCGAAGGCGCGGATTCCGCGAGCGTCGAGACGCCTGCGGCCGCCGATGTGGCCGGCGCGCAGCCGAGCACGGAGCGCGCTACTTGGCATATTCGCTTTTCCTTCGACCAACGTGTGCTCGTCAATGGAACCAATCCACTGCTGCTCATCGACGAATTGCGCACGCTCGGCGACTTGCGGCTCAGCGTCTGCGCGGACGCCGTTCCGCCGCTCGAAGCGCTCGATCCGCAGATTTGCTATTTCACCTGGGAGGCGACGCTCGTCACCGATCAGCCTCGCTCAGCCATCGAGGACGTCTTCATCTTCGTGCTAGACGAAATGCGTCTCGAGATCGAACGTTTCGAAGAGCAAGCGCCCCAACCGGCTGAAGAGGCGCTCCCCGCGCCGGTGGAAGGCGCCCAGGCGCCCATGCGCCGCGGCTCGGACAGCGACGGACGCGGCGCGGGGACAGTGCGCGTGCAAGCGGAAAAAGTCGACGAGCTGATGGATCGCGTCGGCGAGCTCGTCATCGCACAGGCGCGCTTGTCGCAGCTCGCAGGCGCAGCGAGCCTCGACATCAAATCGATCGCCGAAGAGATCGAGCGGCTGGCCGCCAATCTTCGCGACGTCACCATGGGTATTCGCATGGTGCCGATCGGCTCGCTGTTCGGTCGCTATCGTCGGCTCATCCACGATCTCTCGAGCGAACTCGGCAAGCCCGTCGATCTGGTGATGTCGGGCGAGGAGACCGAGCTCGACAAGACGATGATTGAACGCCTCGCCGACCCACTCGTGCATCTCATTCGCAATGCGCTCGACCACGGACTAGAGGACGCCAATAGCCGCGTCGCCGCCGGCAAGCCGTCGACCGGACGCATCCGACTCGCCGCCAGCCATTCCGGCGCGGAGGTGCTGATCACCGTCTCTGACGATGGGCGCGGGCTCGATGTGGCGCGTATCCGCGCCAAAGCGGTCGCCAACGGCCTCATCGCCGAAGACGCGACGATGACTGACGCCGAGATTCATCAGCTCATCTTCCACCCCGGCTTCTCAACGGCGCAGGCGATCACCAAGCTCTCGGGACGCGGCGTCGGCATGGATGTGGTCAAGCGGGCGATCGAAGCTCTACGCGGCGCGATCGACGTGACGAGCAAATATGGAGAGGGCGCCGAGGTCACACTGCGCTTGCCGCTGACACTGGCGATCATCGAGGGTCTGCTGGTGCGCGTCGGCGATGGTCGTTACGTCATTCCTCTGTCGTCCGTCGAGGAGTGCGTCGAACTCAGCGCGGCCGGAGAGGCCGGCTCGAGGGGACGTAGCTTCCTCAATATCCGCGGCGAGCTCGTGCCGTTCCTGCGACTGCGAGAATTCTTCGCGACGAGAAGTCCGCCGGATCCGCATCAAAAGGTCGTCATCGTCTCATTTGGCGACCAACGCGTCGGTCTCGTCGTGGACCAGATCATCGGCAGTCATCAGACGGTGATCAAGTCGCTCTCCAAGTTGCACGCAGACGTTCCCTCGTTCTCAGGCGCCACGATCCTCGGCGACGGCGCCGTGGCCCTCATTTTCGACATTCCGCACCTCGTCGATCTCGGCCAGGCGCATGACGAGCAGCGCAAAGTCAAAGAGATGGAGGCGGCATGATGACGGATGCGGCGTTGCTCGAAAGCAGGCAGTGCCTCATGCTGGGCGTCGGCGGCGAAATTTTCGCGATCGACGCCGAGAGCGTGCGCGAAATTCTCGATCCGGCGCCCGTGACCGAAGTGCCGGGCGCGCGCGATTTCGTGCGCGGTCTCATCAATGTGCGCGGCAAGGTCGTGCCGATGGCCGATCTGCGCCCGCGTTTTGGAATGGAGGTCGAACCGGCAACCGCCGACACGCGATTCGTCGTCATCGAGATCGATCTCGACGGCGAGCCGACCGTCGTCGGGATCGTCGCCGATAAGGTCTATGAGGTCGCCGAGCTGCCGCGCGCCTCGCTCGGGCCGGCGCCGCGCATCGGCATGCGCTGGCGGCCCGAGCTCGTGAAACACATCGGCCGATGGAAGGACGACTTCCTCGTCGTTCCGGACATCGAGCGCATCTTCAACTGAGGTCGCGCCAATCGCGCAGGGCAAGGAACGTTCAATGCGGTACACAGTCAAAGCCAAGCTCACCGCCGCCTTCGGCGTGGTGATCCTTCTCTCGGCGGCGGCCGGAGCGGTGTCGCTGACCAAGCTCTCAGCGCTGAACGAAAATATCGAGAAGATCGTCAGCGAGCGAGTGAAGCGGCTGGAGATGACCGAGGAGCTCAAAGGCCATATGCTGATGGGCCTTCGCGCGGAAAAGAACGCCGTGCTCGCGCCGAGCGACGAAGAGACGGCGCGATGGGTCGAGGACGCGCAGAAGGAGAGGCGAACGGGGAATGCGCTGCGCGATGAGCTCTTCGCCAGCGCGAACGCCCATGGAAAGGAGATCCTCGACAAGTTGAAGGGCGCCGCCGATCGCAAGGACGCGATCCAGGACAAGATTTTGAATGGCGCACGGCTGAATTCCAACAACAAGGCGCTCGTGCTTCTCGATGGCGAGGGCGCGATCGCGATGCAGGAGCTGGACGGGACGATCGCGCGATTGACCAAGCAGCTGCTCGACAACAGCATTGGCGGTTATGCGTTGGATCTGGAGCGCATCGACAGCAATGCGAAGCGCATCGTTATCGATGTGCTCGGCCTCATCGGCTCTTCGGAAATGGTCGATCTCGAGGCGAAGCTCAAGCCGCTGAAGGAAAAAGTTGCCGCTCTGAACGCGAGCGTCGACACCTATAAGGCGAGGGCCGTGAAGATCGGCGCATCTCTTCCCTTCGACGCATTCTACGCATCATTCGATCGCTGGGCAAAGATCGTCGACCGCGTGATCGCGATCGCGCATGACGGCGGGAATGTCATCGCAGCGAGCCTGACACGTGGAGAGGGCGCGAAGCTCACAGGCGAGCTCATGAAGATCGCAGACGAATATATCAAATGGCAGCATGATCAGCTCGCCGACGCCAAAGCCAAGGCCGACTCCGATTACGAGCAGGCACGAATGCTGCTCATCGCGGTGCTGGCCGGCTCCGTCGTCGTCGCAGTGGGCGCAGCGGTCTGGATCGGCTATTCGATCAGTCGCGGCCTCGGCCGCGCGGTCGGCCTCGCCGAAGCCGTCGCGAGTGGCGACCTGACCCGCGATATCGAGGCCGAGGCCAATGACGAGATCGGCGATCTCATCAATGCGCTGAAGACGATGGTCGTCAATTTGCGCGAGATCATCGCCAAGACGTCCAATGCCGCCCACAATGTCGCATCCGGCGCACAGGAGCTTTCGGCTTCCGCCGAGCAGCTCTCGCAGGGCGCGACCGAGCAGGCCTCTTCGGCCGAGGAAGCTTCCGCTTCCATGGAGGAGATGGCCTCCAACATCAAGCAGAACGCCGACAACGCCAACCAGACCGAGACGATCGCGCATCAATCGGCGCGTAACGCCGAAGCGAGCGGCGAGGCCGTCGACCGCGCCGTAACGGCGATGCAGACGATCGCCGACAAGATCGGCATCGTGCAGGAGATCGCCAGACAGACCGATCTGCTCGCGCTCAATGCCGCCGTCGAGGCGGCGCGCGCCGGGGAGCACGGCAAAGGCTTTGCTGTCGTCGCCTCCGAGGTTCGCAAGCTGGCCGAACGCAGCCAGACGGCCGCGGCGGAGATCGGCGTGCTGTCGACCGATACGGTGAAGGCGGCGCGCGAGGCCGGCGAAATGCTGACGAAACTCGTCCCCGATATCCGCCGCACCGCTTCGCTCGTGGAAGAGATCACCTCGGCCTGCCGTGAGCAGGACGCCGGCGCGGCGCAGATCAACCAGGCGATCCAGCAGCTCGACAAGGTGACGCAGCAGAATGCGAGCTCGTCGGAGGAAGTGTCCGCGACCTCGGAGGAGCTATCGAGCCAGGCCGAGCAGCTGCAGGCGACGATCGCCTTCTTCCGTCTCGGCGATGACTCGAACGCCTCGATCGCAGGGCGCGGGGCGACGCAGCCTCCGGTTCGCCAATTGCGCGACAAGGCGATGTCAGCCGCCGCCGAACTCGCTCATCGTTCGACAGCCGACCGCGCCAGACCGCGGTCCGCGAGACCGGCGATGAAAGCCACGGGGACGGGCGGCTTCGTCCTCGATCTCTCGCACGGAGAGGACGAGCTGGATGCGGAATTCCGGCGCGGGTGAGCATTCCAGGAATTGCTTCCGGCATTCCGTCGGGAGCCATGGAAAGAACCATAGTGTCCCTTGCAGAAGCGACAGGGTCAATCGATGCGTTATACAGTCAAAGCAAAGCTCGCGACCGCCTTCGGCGTCGTCATCGCGCTCTCGGCGGTGGCGGGAGCAGTTTCGTATGTGAAGCTCGCCGCGCTCAACGAGAATGTCGACGTGATCGTGAACGGTCGCGTCAAGCGGTTGACGTTGGCGGAAGACATGAAGGTCGCGGCGCTCGACAGCATTCGTTCCGAGAAGAACGCCATTCTCGCCACGACCGATGAAGAGACCGCTCGTTGGGCGGAAGACGCCGTGAAGAAGCAGCGGCAAATGCTCACACTCCGCGATGAAGCCTACCTGGGCACACATGCACACGGCAAGGAGATTCTGGATCGCTTCAAATCGGCTGCAGAGCGGCGAGCCGTCGTGCAGGACAAGACGCTCGCCGCCGCCAACCAGAACTCCAATAACAAGGCCAACGCCCTTTTTTCCGGAGAGGGAGAGATCGCGGGCCAGGAGGCGAAGTCCGCGCTCGACAGGCTCGCCGAACAGACGTTCAAAGCGACGGGCAGCGCGGCCGTCGACCTGGAGCTCACGCGGCTGCGCACGGAAATGGAACGGATGCGTGGCGACATCAACCGCTATATTTCCGTCTCGAATATAGTGGAGCTCGAACCGCGGTTCAAATCTCTGCAGGCGGAAGCCGCAACTCTGCGCGCCGGCGTCGAGGCGTTCCGCGCCAAGGGGACGAAGCTCGGCATGGCGCCGCAGTTCGACCAATTCGTCGCGGCTTTCGACCGCTGGCTGAAGATCTGCGATCGAACGATCGTTCTGGTGCGGGAGGGCGGCAATGTCGTCGCCAGCGATCTCTCGCGGGGCGAGGGAGCGAAGCTGTCGGCGGAGATGCTCAGGGGACTCGACGACTATCTCTCGTATCAGACGGATCGTCTGGCGGAAGGCAAAGCCCAGGCGCAGACCGACTATGAGCAGGCGCGCGTGCTGCTGATGCTGGTGCTCGCCGCTTCGCTCGTCGTAGCGTTCGGGGCGGCCGTGTGGATCGGCTTGAACATCAGCCGTGGACTCGCCCGCGCCGTGGGCCTCGCCAACGCCGTGGCGATCGGCGATCTGAGCGAGACGATCGCCGTGAAAACCGATGACGAGGTCGCTGACCTCATCAAGGCGCTGAATGCGATGACCGCTAATCTAAATGCGACGGCGGTGATCGCCGACAAGATCGCTGCCGGCGATCTCACGGTTGAAGCCAAGCCGCTGTCCGACAAGGATACGCTCGGGATAGCACTCCAGCGAATGGTCGAAAATCTGCGCGAGATCATCGTGAAGGCCACGAATGCCGCGAGCAATGTCGCGGCCGGCGCCCAGGAGCTCTCGGCTTCCGCCGAGCAGCTCTCGCAGGGCGCGACCGAGCAGGCCTCTTCGGCCGAGGAAGCTTCCGCTTCCATGGAGGAGATGGCCTCCAACATCAAGCAGAACGCCGACAACGCCAACCAGACCGAGACGATCGCGCATCAATCGGCGCGTAACGCCGAAGCGAGCGGCGAGGCCGTCGACCGCGCCGTAACGGCGATGCAGACGATCGCCGACAAGATCGGCATCGTGCAGGAGATCGCCAGACAGACCGATCTGCTCGCGCTCAATGCCGCCGTCGAGGCGGCGCGCGCCGGGGAGCACGGCAAAGGCTTTGCTGTCGTCGCCTCCGAGGTTCGCAAGCTGGCCGAACGCAGCCAGACGGCCGCGGCGGAGATCGGCGTGCTGTCGACCGATACGGTGAAGGCGGCGCGCGAGGCCGGCGAAATGCTGACGAAACTCGTCCCCGATATCCGCCGCACCGCTTCGCTCGTGGAAGAGATCACCTCGGCGTGCCGAGAGCAGGACACCGGCGCCGGGCAGATCAATCAGGCTATCCAGCAGCTCGACAAGGTGACGCAGCAGAATGCGAGTTCGTCGGAGGAAGTCTCCGCGACCTCGGAAGAGCTATCGAGTCAAGCGGAGCAACTGCAGGAGACGATCGCCTATTTCCGCCTCGGCGATACCCCGGCCGCAGCGCTTACGGCGCGCAGCGGGGCGCATCCACCGGTTCGCCGACTACGCGAAAAGGCGATGTCTGCCGCCGCTGAACTCGCGCATCGCGCGAACCCCGAAAAGGCGCGTCAGCGTCCCGGGAAGCTTTCGGTCAAGGGAACGGGCTCGGGTGGATTCGTGCTCGACCTCTCCGGCGGAGAGGATGCGATGGATGCCGAATTCCGGCGTGGATGATCGAAAACGGGCGCGCGCTCTCCTCTCCGAGAGAGCGCGCTCTCGACGCCCGTGATTTGGGTTCGCCTCGACACGAGGACTTTCAAAATGACTCAGGACGCAGCACAATTCGTGACCTTGGGCCTCGATGGAGAGGTCTTCGGCATACCCGTCGCGCTGGTGCGCGAAATCCTCGATTTTCGCCAAATCACCAGATTGCCGCAGGCGCCGGCCTTCGTGCTCGGCATGATCGATGTGCGTGGAGCGGCCGTGCCGATCATCGATCTTCGGGCCAAGCTCGGATTCCCATCGGCGCATGCGACGCATGCGACGCGGCTCATCGTCGCAAATGTCCCGCTCGACGGCAATGAGCTATCGCTGGGTTTGCTCGTCGATTGCGTTATCGAGGTAACGGAACTGGATCGCGATCAGATTGATCCACCTCCGCAGGTCGGCGGTCGCTGGCGCGCCGAATGTATCGCCGGAATCGGACGTCGGAATGGCGGCTTCATCGTCATTTTCGATTTGCCCCGTTTGCTCGCGGAGGACGACGCGGCGCTCGCCGCGGTCGCCTTCGCGCAGCGCGCCGCTTGATGGAGAATGGTCTTGTCGGCCGCCCCAGAAAGAAAGCTCACGGAAGCCACGTCATCCGCGATAAGACTCGATGCGATGAGCGATCGTCATTTTCGAGACCTCGCCGCCTATATTGAGCGAGAAGTCGGAATTCGATTGCCTCCCACCAAACGCACGATGGTCGAGGGTCGTTTGCGGCGACGGGTGAAAGCGCTCGGAGTGGCAAATCTCGACGAATATGTCGCGCTGGTCCTCGATCGGGACGAACTCGGCGGCGAGAACATGCATCTCATCGACTGCGTGACCACCAATAAGACGGATTTCTTCAGGGAGCCCGAGCACTTTGAAATTCTGACGCGGGTGGTCATGCCACATTTGCTCGACGGAGCGCGGCGCCGGAACGAGCGTGTCTTCAAGTTCTGGAGCGCAGCGGCGTCGATCGGAGCCGAGGCCTATACGCTCGCCATGGTGCTGGCTGATCTTTCGGCTGCCGAGCATTTCGGTTTCCGAATTCTCGGCACCGACATATGTTCGACGGCGTTGGCGCAGGCGCAGGCCGCGATCTACCCGGAGGATATGCTCGCGCCGACGCCAAAGGCGATGCGTGAGCGCTATGTGATGTCGTCGCGCAATTCTGCGCGGCGGGAGGTACGGATCGTGCCGGAGTTGCGTCGGCTCGTTCGCTTCCAACGCCTCAATTTGATGGACGCGACATATCCGATCGACGAGGATATCGACGTGATCTTCTGTCGCAATGTCCTCATCTATTTCTCGTCGCCGACGCAACAGGCGGTGGTGGCGAATCTCTGTCGGCATTTGCGGCCCGGCGGTTTTCTGTTCCTCGGCCACTCCGAGTCGATGGCCGGGGGAAAGCAGGCGTCTATGCGGCAGATCGCGTCGACAGTCTTTCGAAAAGAAGTGGGTCGCACATGATAGAGCCGAAGAAAATTCGCGTGCTCATCGTCGACGATTCGGCGTCGGTTCGCCAGACTCTGAGTGAAATTCTCGACGCGGAGCCGGACATAGAGGTGATGGGAACGGCGTCGGACGCATATGCTGCGGCGCGGCGCATCCAAGCGGAAATTCCGGATGTGATCATCCTCGATGTCGAAATGCCGCGCATGGATGGAATCACATTCCTGCGTAAGATCATGTCGCAGCGGCCAATGCCCGTCATCATCTGCTCGGGCTTGACCGAGGGCGGATCGAAGACCTTGATGGACGCAATGGAGGCCGGCGCGGTCGATGTCATCGCGAAGCCGCATGTCGCGACCAAGCAATTCCTCGTGGAAGCGCGTGTGCGCGTCTCTGATGCGGTTCGCGCCGCTGCTCACTCCAAACGTCGCGGCGCGACTCGCAGCGTCCGCACGATCGAGCGAAAGCTCTCAGCGGACGTCATGCTTCCTCCGCCGTCTTTGCGGACGATACATCGTCCGACCGAGAAGATCGTCTGCATCGGGACTTCGACCGGCGGCACGGAATCTCTGCGTGAAATCCTGGAAGTTCTGCCGGCGCATGCTCCTGGAATGGTCGTCGTTCAGCATATGCCGGAGCATTTCACGGCCGCCTTCGCGCGGCGGCTCGACGGCCTGTGCCGGGTCGAAGTAAAAGAAGCCGAGGAAGGCGACGTCTTGGAAGCGGGGCGCGTTCTGATCGCGCCCGGAAATAGACACATGCTCTTGCAACGCGTCGGATCTCGCTATCACGTCGCGATCAAGGATGGTCCGCTCGTTTCGCGTCACCGGCCCTCGGTGGACGTGCTGTTTCGCTCAGCGGCGCAATGCGCCGGCGGCAATGCGACAGGCGTGATCATGACTGGAATGGGTGATGATGGCGCGAAAGGACTGCTCGAGATGAAGCAGGCGGGAGCGCGCACGTTCGCGCAGGACGAGAAGAGCTGCGTGGTATTCGGCATGCCTAAGGAAGCGATCGCGCTAGGCGCGGTGGACAAAGTCGTTTCGCTCGATGCGATCGCTCACGAAATTCTGCTCGCCGAGCACGCGATCTGACGCATTGCGCAATAGAGATGGATATGGGCATGAGTTTCGCTTCTTCCATTGCGACTGTCGACCGCGTCGCCGACTCGCTCGATGATGTTTTCCAGGATAGCGAGCGCACCTTTGCGACGATCGGCGCGGGCTTGGGTGACGCGATCACGAATTTTGCGACGCTCACAACGACCTTCGAAACTTTGTCGACGAGTCTCGAAAACGACGATATGCGGAATGCAGCGGACCGGCTGACGAAAATCGCGGGAGCGATCGATTCGATGAGTGCGGCTCTGGTGAGCGAACGTTCGGCGCTCGCGGAGCTCTTGGCGGTCAATCGGGAGATCTCTGGGGGACTCGGCCGTCTGCAGAGCGGCGCGCGCACAATGACGATCTTGACGCTCAACGCGAAGATCGAGGCGGCGCGCATCGACAGGAACGAGGAGGACATTTCGATTTTTTCGATCGAGATGGCGCGTACGGTCAAGACGGCTCAGGACACCGTCGAAATGCATAGCTCAGCGCAGGCCAATCTGACCCGCTTGCTCGAAGTAGCTTGCACGGAACAGGCGCAATTCGAATCGACGCATCGCGACAAAATGGTGTCGATTGCGCAGGAACTGTTGAACGCCTTTGGCGTGGTCGACGATCGTCGACGGCAAGCGGCGGCGATCGCCTCGGGGATTGGCGAGCGCTCGATGCAGATCTCCGCCTCGATCGGTTCCGCTATCGTCGCATTGCAGATCGGGGACAATACGCGGCAAAGGGTGGAGCACGTCGTCTCGGCGCTGCGATTGCTGCGTTCGACATTGCCGTCGAAATCAGGCGTCGCCGGCGAGTTCTCCGATGTGGATCACGCGATGGCGCGGTCGGTTCTGCTACTGGAGTCGGCTCAGATCGATGCTGCTTCGGAGGGATTCGAAGATGGCGTTCGGCAGATCCGTGAAGCGCTCGAGCGATTGGCGCAGGATTGCGCGGCGATCGGCGAGGAAGGAAAGCAAATTTGCAGCGCCGGCAACGGCGCGCGGGGTTCGTTCCTCGATATTTTGAAGGAAAAGCTGGCCACCTCGAAAAGGCTGATGCGCGAATGCGCGGCGGCTTCCGCCTCCGTCGACAACGCGAAGGCGTCGGCGTTGCGGACGTTGATTTCGCTTCAGGAGCGAATGGCGTCGCTCAACGAGGCGGTCAAGCAAATGACGCTGGTCGGCATCAATGCGGCGTTGAAGTCGCGGCATTTCGGCTCCGATGGCCTGGGGCTCTGCGTGATTGCCGAACAATTGCGCAGCTATGCGAAGCAGATCTCGGCGGATGCAGAAACGCTCATGCCGTCATTGTCGCGAGCGATCGCCCTCGCGCATGGGCTCGAAGTTCGTCGAGCCAGCCTAGTCGGCATGGACGATTTCGAAGCTGAGCTTTCCACGGCGCTCGATAGTTTCGACGATATCGCCCTTCGTCTCGACCGCGCCTTCGCGTCCCTGCTGTCCGATGTCGAGAAGGTGAACGGTTTTCTTGGATATTCCGCTTGCGACCTCGCGCCTCAAGAGGTGCTCTGCTCAGTCCTGCGCGGCGCAGGGCGTAAACTCGACGGCATCGCGCGAAGCGTTCCAGACGTGTCGATCAGGGGGTCTACTAACGGCTTCCTGGACTCTTTATGGTCGCTCTACACGATGGATGGAGAGCGAAGCGTGCATAGGCGGTTCTGTGAGCCGTCCGATGACGACGGTCTGGTTTCGTCGAGTTCGCTCGATGCGGGGCTCGACGATATTTTGTTTGCTTGACGGAGCGATCGGCATTCGTGCATGCCGGTTTCGTCCAGACGGAGAACGCTCGCGCGGACGTGGTCGGGCACGGATTGCCAGCGACGACGGGCATTCCAATTGCAATGGCGTCGGCCACCGGCGTCGCGCTCGCGCAGATCGATCGCCGCAATATTGGCAAGGAAGCTACGCGATCGGGAACTCTGGCGTCGGCATCCGCACCGACGACAGTCGATACAGCCTCACCTTCCGGGCCAAGAACATCGGGGACGAGCGTCCGTTCTCCTCATGGGATCCAGGAACCGCCAGCACCCCCGCCACGGTCGGTGTGCCGCGTTGGCCGTAAGCGGTGCGAGCGTCCCACCTCGAAAAAGTTTGAGCGCCGCGCGATCCTCTTCAAGTGATTTGGTCATGAGGAGGGTTGGGCGATGGATCATTCCATGCTTGATGCCATGCATGAAGGCAGGACTTATCAACGGGTGGAGCTGATCACCGGCGGCCGGCGCCGGCGCAGTTGGACGTCCGAGGAAAAAGCCAGGATCGTCGCGGAAAGCGCGGAGCCGAACGCCAACATTTCGGACGTCGCTCGGCGCAATGGCGTAAGCCGTGGACTGCTGACCGTCTGGCGTCGGCAGGCCTGGGAGGCGCGAAGCACGTCCGAGCATGAATCGCTGTTCGCTGCGGTGCGCGTGAGATGTGTCGAGGAGCGCCCGCAGAATGCGGCCGCAATCGTCGAGGAGCGAGATGCGGTCTCTGTCGTGTCATGTACGATCGAGGTCTCGATGGCCGATGCGACGGTCCGTGTGCCGATGGGCGCGGACAGCGCGACGGTCAACGCAGTGATTTCGGCGCTGCGTCGTTCGCGATGATCTCCGTCGGCGCGCAGCGACGTGTGTTCGTATCGACGCGGCCGGTCGATTTCCGCAAAGGTGTGCATGGACTCGTCGCACTGGTGGCGGAGGATTTAAGATGCAATCCTTACAGTGGTGACGTGTATGTGTTCCGCGCCAAGCGCAAGGACCGCTTGAAGTTTTTGCTATTCGACGGCTCGGGAACAGTTCTGGCGACGAAATGGCTGGAGGATAGCGGCTTCGCCTGGCCGCCAGCACAAGACGGTGTGGTGTCTCTGACGCCGACGCAGTTCGCGATGTTGTTCGACGGCTTCTCCGAATGGTCGCGCATGACGCCGAAGGCGGTGAAGAGGCCGAACAAGACTGCGTGATATTGCTGTATTCGCTGGAGCGTCAGCGAGCGCGGTGGTACATTCATGTCATGGCGCTTCGCTCCACGCCCCTTCCATCGGACCCGGCTCTGCTGACGGAGCTGGCGCTCGCGCTCGAAGCGGAAAACGAGACGCTGAAGACGACGATCGTGACGCTGAAAGCCCTGATTTTCGGCGCGCGCTCCGAGCGCTTGTCCAGGCTGGGCGCCGAACAGCTCGCGCTCGACCTTTCGGATAATCGAGACGAAGAGACGCGGAAGACGGCGGCGACGAACGACGACATTCCGGCGTCCGAGGAAGCCGCGAAGAAGCCGTGCAAAAAGGCCGGGCGCAATATCGGGAAGCTGCCCGAGCACCTTCCCCGCTGCGAGCGCGTCATAGAACCGACGACAACGCGGTGTCCCTGCTGCAAAGGACGGATGCATCGCATCGGCGAGGATGTGAGCGAAGTGCTCGACCGTGTGCCGGCCGTGCTGCGCGTCTTGCGCACGATCCGTCCCAAATATGCATGCCGGGCTTGCGAAAGCGCGGTCGTGCAGGCGCCGGCGCCGGCGCAGTTGATCGAAGGCGGCATGGTCTCGACGACGCTCGTCGCTCATATCGCTGTCGCCAAATATGGCTGGCTCTCGACCCTCTATCGTCAGACCGCCATCCTCGCCGGCCTGGGCGTCGTCCTCGATCGGCAGACGCTGGCGCGCTGGATGAAGCAGACGGCCTGGATGCTGAAGGGGCTCTACGATCTGCAATTGGAGGTGATGCATCGCTATCCGCGGCTCTTCTGCGACGAGACGCCGATGCCTGTGCTCGCGTCCGGACATGTGAAGCTCCGACAGTTCTGGGCGCATGCGACCGATGACCGCCCCTGGGCGGGACCGGCTCCGCCGGCCGTCGCCTATGTGTTCGCGGACGGCCGCAGCAAGAAGGAGATCGCGTCGCAGCTTTCCGGCTTTACCGGAATCTTGCAGGTCGACGGCTACGCCGCCTACAAGGCGCTGGTCAAGGACTCGGGCGCCGAAAGCCGCGTCACACTCGCTTTCTGCCTCGCGCATGCGCGCCGCAAGTTCGTCGCGGTGTTCAAAACGACGAACTCGCCATTCGCCAAAGAGGTCATCGAGACGATCGCGCTGGTCTATGCGATCGAGAAGCGCATTCGCGGCAAAAGCGCCGATGAGCGGCGCGCGGTTCGGCAGGCCGAGACAAAGCCGATCATGGAGGCGCTCCACGCCCGCTTGATCGCCGTGCGCGACGGGCTGTCGCAAATCTCGCCGCTGATCAAGGCGATAAACTATACGCTCGCGCATTGGAGCGGATTGACGCGCTTTCATGACGATGGCCGCATCGAGCCGGACACCAATATCGTGGAGCGCCCCATTCGATCGATCGCGATCGGCAAGCGCAACTCGCTTTTCGCCGGCGACAATGGCGGCGCCGAAACATGGGCGATCCTATCGACGCTGATTCAGACGGCGCGGCTCAATGGCGTCGATCCAGAGACATGGCTCGCGGATGTGCTGGAGCGCATGGTCTCCGGCGCGACCACCAACAATCGGCTCGCCGAGCTTCTCGTGTGGAACTGGAAAGCTGCGCGTGACCAGGCCGAAGCGGCGGCATGATCCGCCATCAACGCAACAGGCTCGGCTCGCTCGCCGTCTCCGCGTCCCTCGTATCGGAGCAGATCGACTCTTTGATCAGCCGCTCCGTCGTCTGCTCGAAATAGATCCAAAGGTCCGTGTGCAGATCGGAAAATTGCCGCCACACGACGGCGTCGAAAAAGCGCCGCGGCACCCTCACCATGATCGTCGTGCGGCGTTGCCGCGAATAGCGGAATGGGCGCACGCCGTAGCGTCGGCATAGAGCGACAAACAAGCGCACCGACCATTCGTCCGGGAGGCTGAACTTCATCTCGACGGGAGGATCGCTGCGCGCCGCCTCATCGAGCTTCGCCCTCAGCCGATCGGCCGCCGCGCTGGCCGCCTCGCGCTCTCCCGCGCTCGTCGCGCCGAAATGCAGCGCCTCCACCTTCCGCAACCGCTCTCGAAGCTGGTCCTCGATCGTCATCGGCGTCGCTCCTCAAAAGCACGACGCCATCCCTCCGATCAGACGTCAACTGCCCAGCACCCGCCGTCCACAGCCGATCGGTGTGGCACGGCCGCACCGCTTACCGTTGGCCGGCGACCTTCGGCGGCTCCTTTCGCGTGTAGCTCTTGTGAAGAGCTATGCCGGATTTTAGGTGACGGGGCGGATCAAGCGGCGGTTTTGGCTTCGCAGGCGATCTCGATTCCGTCACGGAATGTGACGCCTTGGATGAGTTTCGGCAACTGATTTTGCCCTTTCAGCCGACGCCAATTTTTCGACGCCGCCATCACGAGCTTGAACACCATGAGGCGCGCCGTGTCCTGTGAGAGCGCGCCTTTCACGCGCACCGTGCGATGACGCACCGTCGAAAACACGCTCTCGATCGGGTTCGACGTTCGCAGATGCACGAAATGCTCGGCAGGAAAGTCGAAGAAGGTCAGCAGCGTGTCACGATCCTTCAGCAGGCAATCGACGGCCTTCTGATATTTCGGCGCATATTTCTCGGCGAAGGTCGTCATCGCCGCCTCGGCCGCCGCGCGGCTCGGCGCTTGCCAGATCTCGCGCAGGTCTCTGTGGGCGTTCGGTTGAACGGACTTCGGCAGCTTGTCCAGGATGTTCAACGTCTTGTGCACCCAGCAGCGCTGGTGGCGCGTCTTCGGGAACGCCTCGTCGAGAGCCTTCCAGAAGCCGAGCGCGCCGTCGCCGATGGCGATCTCCGGCGCGACCACCAGGCCGCGATTCTTCAAGTCGACGAGCAGCTCCTTCCAGTTCTGCGCGCTCTCGCGCATGCCCGTCTGAAAGCCGACAAGCTCCTTCTTGCCCTCCGGCGTCGCGCCGATCAGAACCAGCATGCATTCCGCCTGCGGCTCCATGCGGGCTTGCAGATAGACGCCGTCGGCCCACAAATAGACATAGCGCCTCGTCGCCAAATCCCTCGTCTGCCAGCGGCTATAGTCCTCCTCCCACTCGCCTTTCAGCCGCGAGATCACCGCCGGCGAGAGATTGGGGGCGTCCTTGCCGAGCAAGGCTGTCAGCACATCCTGAAAGTCGCCGGTGGAGACGCCGGCGAGATAGAGGGCCGGCAGCAGCGCGTCCAGGCTCTTCGTCCGTCGAGCCCATTGCGGTAGGATCGACGAGGCGTAGCGGATGCGCGTCTCGGCGTTTGGCGCTCCGCGGTCGCGCGCTTTCGGCTTTTCCACCTCGACGGGGCCGATGCCGGTCTGGATCATGCGCGCCGGCTCGCGCCCGTGGCGAACGACCCGCCGCCGCCCGTCCGGCAGCGCGAGATCGGCGTGGGCGTCGAGAAACGCCTCGAACTCCGCTTCGACGGCTTGTGCGATGAGCCGCTTCGCCCCCGCCCGCAGAATTTCGGTGAGTGGATCGTCGATTTCGCCTTCCTGGCGCAGGGCGACAACTCTATTCTCATTAATGGCGTAACGCTCCTCTTGGAGGTTCGGGTCGGCTGCACACCAACCCCGTTACGCCGCTCTCCTCACGCCGTCATCACCCACTTTCCGGTATAGCTCCATTTTGCGCGGCGACGCCGATATCGCTCGACGCGGCCGCGCCAGAAAAACCTGATTGCCCTGCGTGTCTCCAGCATCGAGATCGGCCGTTTCGCCTCGAAGTCGCGTGTCGATTCTCTGCCGCGCGTTCCCGCGACGCTCGCCGACGCTTTCGCTTCCCGCTGGATGATCGACTACGGCCGCAAGACGTCGATCATCGAGGCATCGGGGCTATCGATCGCGCCCGCTCGCCATGCGCCATGTAGACGAGCGCATATTTGTCGATTACTCGTCCTGCAGGCGATAGCCGATGCCGGGTTCGGTCAGAATGAGCTTTGGCGCGCTCGGATCTTCCTCGATCTTCTGGCGCAATTGCCCAACATAGACCCGCACGAATTGCGTGTCTGTCACCGTGGCGCCCCAGCCCGCCGCCAGCAATTGCTTGTGCGTGACAACTTGCCCCGCATGTTGCGCGAGAGTCCGCAACAGATCGTATTCCTTGCGAGTGAGCTTGACCTCTTCTCCGTAGACGGTGACGCGCCGCTTGATGAAGTCGATCGACAAGTCGCGGCACGAATACTCGGTCGACTCCGCGCGGCGGCGCGCCTGATGCCGAAGCGCTGCGCGCAGGCGCGCCTGCAATTCTCCCATGTGGAACGGTTTGGTGACAAAGTCGTCGGCGCCGACGTCAAGGGCGGCGATACGCTCTGCCTCATCATGCCGCGCCGACAGCACGAGGATCGGCGCCTCGGTCCACTCGCGCAGCGCAGCAATCACATCCTTTCCATCCATGTCCGGCAGACCGAGATCAAGGACGATGAGCTCAGGCGCGTTCCGCGCCACGACGCTCAGCGCTTGCGCGCCCGTCTCCGCGATCGCGATACGGTAGCCCGCCGCTGTCAGCGCCTTGTGCAGAACGCGTGCGATTGCCTGCTCGTCGTCTACGAGCAGGACTTGGGGAGCCGCGTCGCTCACTCGACCGGCTCCATCGCAGGATGCACCGGCAGGCGAACTTCCATGCGCGTGCCCCTGCCGCTGTTGGCCGGACTGAATGCGCGCACGTCCCCCCCGAAGGATTCGACCAATCCGCGCGACACGGACAAGCCGAGGCCCACCCCCGCGCCCGTACGTCGATCGCTACGACCGCGGAAGAACTTGTCGAATACCCGCGCCAAATCCGCTTGGGGAATGCCTGGCCCCTCATCTTCGACCGCCAACACGATATTCGCGTGTTCGCGCACCGCGCTCACCAGGATGGTCGACCCTGACGGAGTGTGAGAGATCGCGTTCTCCAGTAAATTCACCAGCGCCTGCTCGATAAGCACGGGATCGACGAAAATGCGTTCGCCCGCTGTATGAAAGGCTCTCGAGACGCAGCGCCCCTTGAGCCGCGGCGCGACTCGCTCCAGGGCCGACGCCAAGGCTTCACCGGGATCGATCAAGACACTCCGGACTTGCAGGACGCCGGATTCCAGCCGAGTCATTTCGAGCAAATTCGCGACATAGCGGTTGAGACGTTCGGATTCGTCTTGGATCGTTTCGAGCATTTCTCTGCGGGTCTCGGCGTCAAAATGCCCGTCGTGCTCCTGCAGAGACGTTGCCGACGCGAGGATGGTCGAGATCGGCGTGCGCAAGTCATGCGACAGTGACGAAAGTAGCGCCGTGCGCAATCCCTCCTTTTCCATCACGATCGTCGCATCGGCGACTTCTGCAATGAGGCGCGCGCGATCGATCGCGACCGCCCCCAGTTCGAGGACCGCCTCGATCCAGCGCTGATCCGGCGTGATCGTCCGCGCGCCCTCGGCTGTCCATATCGCGACGGCGCCGAGAACGCGCTCGCCGGTCTCGAGCCTCAAGAGCCAGCAATGCGCGCGCACATCGTCTTTCCGGTTCGACGCCAGAAACGCTTCCATCTCCTGGCTCCATTGCGCCGCGACGTCGCGCCTCTCCAGGGAAACCGATGCAAGACGAAGTGAAGCCACGTCGCCCAGCCAGATCGCGGCGCTGCATCCACCTTGTTCGAGATGTCGAACGACGCGGTCCGCTGCGTCCTGGGGCGCGACGGCGCGGGAGAGATCTCTGCTCGCTTCGAACAGCACTGTCAAATCGCGAAGCCTATCGGTGGCGTCGCGCGCCCGATCGCTCAATCGCCCCGATAAGCCGCCCACCAAAACGGCGCCGATCAGAAAGCTGGCGAAGGCGAGAAAATCCGCTGGCGCGAACTGCAATGAGAACTGCGGCTCGATCAGAAAAAAATTGTAGCTGAGGAAGGCCAGCAGGGCCGCGAACAGCGCGGCGCTCTTGCCGAGCCACATGCCCGCCAGAAGGATGGCCCCGAAGAAGACCAGCGAGAGATTTCGCGAGTCGGGCATCGAAGACCAGAAATAGCCGAGGCAGGTCGCCACCACGATGAGCGCAGCGGCGATAAAATAGCGCCATCGTCCCCCGCGGTGGCGCTCCGCATCGTCATCGACGACGAAATTTCGCGCCGCGGCGAGCAGTTGCATGGCATCGGGCCTTCGCATATTCCACTCCTCCCACTCTAACGTAATCGCCCCCTGTGCGCAGCATTTATCTGCGCATCTCGGGACGAGTCTCGGCCGATTGCGGTCTTTATAAAATCCTTACACTTCATTGCTTGCGCTCCGTTTCCTACATTCGTGACGCGCCGCGTTACCGAGCGGCTCTTCGCAAGGGGAATCACCGTGAGTCACGACGCCGCGACTTTTGCAGATATCAACGCCATCAAGGCTGATTTCAACGACGTCTACCGGCGCCGAGATCCACGCGCCTACTACGAAGTGTTGGGCGCCTTGGATTACGTGATTCCAGAAGTCGCATGTCCGATCTTCGCACAATTGGTCGAGCGGTGCGTCATCGAACGTGGGCGACCCATCACCGTTCTCGATATCGGCTGCTCATACGGCGTGAATGCGGCCTTGTTGCGCCATGACATCACCCTGCGGCAGTTGCGCGAACGCTATTTGTCTCCATCCGTACAAGCCCTGTCGCCCGACCAGGTCGCAGAGTACGATGGTCGCTTCTATTCCGGCTGGCCGGCGCGGACGGACGTGCAATTCATAGGACTCGATATATCCTCCGAGGCCATCGCATACGCGCTCGAGGCTGGCCTGCTCAACGACGGCGCGGCAACTGATCTCGAGACTGAGCCGCTCGATGACCGCACGCGTTCGCTCATTGCCCGCGCCGACTTGGTGATCTCGACGGGTTGCGTCGGCTACATCACGCATGCGACGTTCGAGAAAGTCATGGAGGCGAGCGGGCAGTCACACGAAAAGCCCTGGATCGCCTCCTTCGTGCTTCGGATGTTCGATTACGACAAGATCGCTCGAGGGCTCGCGCGCCATGCGCTCGTGACCGAAAAGCTCAACAGCGCGACCTTCGTGCAGCGCCGGTTCCGCGATTGGACCGAACAGGAACAAACGATCTCGATGCTCGATGCACGCGGCGTCGATCCGACGGGCAGAGAGGCGGACGGCCTTCTGCATGCGGAACTCTTCGTGTCGCGACCCGAAGAGTCGGTCGCCGCCACCACTTTGTCCGAGATTGTCTGGCTCACATATGGCGTCGCTCTTCCGCTCGGCGACCGCCAGCGCCTCCCACAGTCTCGAAAGAACGAAGCGGCGGCCCGCCATGCCCCCCCGACCGCGGCGTCGTTGGCGTATGACTCGCTCTACACGACGGCCCAGACCTGACACGGCCTCCGGTCATTGGGCTCGGCCGCGTCGACGAGTTGCTCGAACTGGCCGAAAGCGATACGACCCTTCCCGAGGTCGCCAAGGCGGCCGTGAATATTCTAGCCCAACATCTCGAAGGGCTCGACAAATCGATCGACGATCTGGAAAAGCAAATCGGCCGCGCCCATGCGAAATGCGAAGTGAGCCGGTTGCTCGACCGGGTTCCCGGCGTCGGGAAAATCATCGCCTCGGTGATCTCAGCCAGCGTGCCCGACCCGAGCGTGTTCAAATCGGTGCGCGATTTTGCCGCCTGGCTCGGTCTCACGCCGAGGCAAAACTCCAGCGGCGGCAAGCAGACGCTCGGGGGCATCACCAAGCAGGGCAACCGATACATCAGGAAATCGCTTGTCTTGGGGCAACCTCGCTGCTGCACGGCGTAGGCAAACGCAAAGGCGCCTTGCGAGACTGGATCGTCGCGCTGCTGGCGAAGAAGCCGGCGCGACTGGTCACGGTGGCCCTGGCCAATAAGCTGGCCCGGATCGTCCGGGCGATGATGAAGACCGGCGAAAGCTTCGTCCTGGTCGGAGACAGAGGGGGCCTCAAGTTCTAGTTTGGTCAGCGCTTCGAAACGTGATGAACGACACGGTCGTGACCGAATGCCTGGAACACCCTGATGCCGAGCACGAGCGTAAAGCTCGCTCCAATGATAGGGAGCCAGTGCGTCGGACTTCATCAAGGCCAGCGGACGTATGCGCCGCACCGAAAGGCCGGACATTTGCCGAGCAAGGCCGTCAGCACATCGTGGAAATCGCCGGTCGAAACGCCGCGCAGATAAAGAGCCGGCAGGAGAACGTCGAGGCTCTTCGTGCGCCGCGCCCATTTCGGCAGGATCGACGAGGGGTAGCGGATGCGCTCGTCGTCGCCAGCGCCGCGAGCGCGCGCCTTTGGCTTTTCCACCTCGACAGGCCCAATGCCCGTCTGGATCGCACGGACAGGATCATGGCCGTGACGAACGACGCGCTGGCGCCCATCCGGCAGCTTCAGATCGGCGTGCTACGCCAAAAACGCGGCGAACTCCGCCTCGACGGCCTGCTCGATCAGCCGCTTCGCGCCGGAACGCAGGATTTCCGTGAGTGGATCGTCGATTGCGCCTTCCTGTTTGAAGGCGACAACATTTTTCTCGGATATGGCGTAACACTCCTTCGGGAGGTTCGGGCAGGTTTGGTCACTGACCCCGTTACGCAGCCTTCCTCACGCAGTCATCACCCACTTTCGGCCATAGCTCACTCAAAATCGCTGGACGTGTTTGGAGAATCGTGGCTATGTCTGACGCTCTAGGGGCGTCAAAGCGCCCTCTGACCGTCACAGGAATGCTGGAACGTTGATGACAGCTTTGACCTCGGCCAGCGTAGCCGGCGAAGACGCAGTCGACAAGATTGTGCATCACGCCGAGATTTTATCTACACATCTTCAAGATGTGCGCGAACGCAGGTTCTGTCGCAAATTTTTTCTACAGGCGCGCCGGTCAAGTGAGAATGACGTGGCTCAGGCGGCGAGGGGATAGAATTGCTGCGCGGGACGCATTTCGTTCGTCGTTCGCATTTGCCCCTTTCGGATCATGTGCATCAACTCGATCCCGGAAAGCGTCGCGGCAGCCGATCGAAATGATTTGAAACCCAGCGTCGGACGCGTCACGCAGTTTCACTGCTCGATGGTCCTGCTCGACGATATTATTGAGATATTTGACGCGCCGGATTTCGATGTCCGCTTCATGCTCCTCATTGTAGCTTTGGATCGCCGCTGTGTTGGCTTCGCTCTTGTCGATCGTTATCTTCTTCGGCTCGCCGTGCTGGCCGATCGCTTTGCGCAAGAAGCGTAACGCGGCTTTGCAGTCCCTCTTGGCCGTCAGAAAGAAATCGACCGTCGCACCCGCTTTGTCGACCGCCCGATACAGATATTTCCAGCAGCCTTTGACTTTCACATAAGTCTCATCGAGACGCCAGCTCGACCCGACAGCGCGCTTGCGAGCACGAAACTCCTTCTCCAGCAAAGGCGCATATTTCGCGACCCAGCGGTTGAGCGTGGAATGGTCGACCTCGACGCCGCGCTCTTCCATCATTTCCTCGAGCTGACGATAGCTCATCGGATACGCCACATACCAGCGGACGCCCCATAGGATCACGTCGCGTTCAAAATGGCTGCCCTTGAAATCGATCATCACGTTATCCCGCCTGCCTCAGCCCCGCGATCATAGCCCCAACCGGCCCGCGAGAAAAAATTCGCGACAGAGCCCGACCAGGACTTCTCCGTGCGGGCCTGCTTCTTCTGTAGCGGCCACTGCAACAGGAAGTGAGGAAGAACCAATTGCGGTCGCTGCGGGCTTGCCAAAACCCGTCCGTTGGGTCAGATTTACCTTGAAACAAAAGGCTAGGGAACTGCATTACGATATCTAATCAGATGGAGGAATATGAAAGATTTTGGCGACTAGCCGATGGAGGAAGACTAGAAGTACCGAGACTCTCAATCGAGAAAGAGCGCTTCAAATTATAAGGTGCAATTATGATTTACGCGAATGACTGTTTAGTGCGTTTTAAGTCTGTTTTAGAGCGCATTCGAGACAGCTTTATTCATGAAGAGTCTAACGCATTTTCCGAAGTTTCGCCCATTTGGAAGACTCTGTTCGCGCATCGCTCTCCCGCGGTCGAGTTTAATGATTTTGCGGTCTTTCTCAGTGATGGTGCCTCTGTTATCGATGGCGCGGCAGCCAAATGTCTCGATGTAGCGGAAAAGGAGCGCTTGGCACGATATCACGCCGATTATATCCGTGCGGAAGAGCTTCAGCGCAATCCGCTTTCCTTGGTTGGGACGCCGACCATATTCGAATTCGAGGGGTTGGCGTGCAACACCGCCTACCTCGAGAATCTGAGCCTTTTCCTTGATGTCGAAGAGCTGATCAAGCCCCTGTTGGGATGGCAAGGATTGCGGATACTGGAAATCGGCGCGGGCTATGGCGGGCTGGCGTCCCTGCTTATTCGCGCCGGAGTTGCGAAGAGCTATACGATAATCGACTTGCCCGCGAACCTGCAATTTGGTGCCTTTTATCTTACTCAGAATTTTCCGGAAATTCCTTTTCGGGTAGTGTCCAGCTCGGGCGAGCTTCCTCCGGATGACTTTGCAGGACTGACCTTTGTCACCGCCGGGAACATCCGGGGGTTGGATGCGCAGACTTTTGATCTTGCGATCAATACGGACAGTATGGGCGAAATGCCGGCGCAGGCGGCTAAGGCCTACGTGTCATGGGTTGCGAGCCATTTGCGACCGGGAGGCTGCTTCTTTACGAAGAACGGACATCGCAGATCGAGCACTGGCGTTCAACGTGCGTCGGAATACGGCTATGAGCAGATGGACGTACTAACGCTAGAGCCGATGAAGACACCGTCGACGTTATTCGCGGACCATTCGCACCGACTGGTGCTTACGCCCCGCAGTTTCGAGCAGCCAAATGTACAGTGGAAGTATTTCGACGGGCTTTGCGAGCTTTATGCGCTTGGGCTTCACGACGAATTGAAGCCTATCAGTCGGGCTTTTGCAAACAGCGCTTGGAGCGAGGAGCAGAAGCGTTTTCTCGACGAGGTCAAAGCATTTACCGAAATCCGGGATTTTTCCAGGAAGATCGCCATTTTTGGCGAATTTCAGGATAACGATCTGCGTGTCAGCGTCACCTATCTTAAGGGGTTGTGCGCCTTTTTCTGCACCCGCGCCGTTGCTGCCACTTATTTGGAAGAGTATCTATCTGGCGCATCGTCACACGTGGCGGAGGCAACTGCGCTGTTCCTGCTGTCGCAGATGGGGCATGCCCGGCTGAGTGGTCCATTCCGCTGTGGCACCCGGACCCAATTTATGGTGGAGGAATTGCAGCGTTTGGGTTCCTATCCGCTGGGGCTCGCGCGCGTTGCCTATTCGCTTCGGAACGATGTGCTGCGCAAAAAGTTGAGTGGCATTTCCGGATATAAGCCATCGAAGCTGCTCAAAATGAAGAATCTCGCGTTCAATTTGCGGGAAGGGAAGGGAGTGAGTTTTGAGCGGCACTAACGCTACTGGGCGATGTCATGTCTGGACGGCGCCTTCCCGTCAAGGCGACTTTGAGATCTCTGCGATGGTTCGTGAGCGCGGTCATGTCTTCGGCCTTTCGCAGCGGAACTTCGCCCGCTGGCCCTGATGTTGTCCGCTGATCCCTTGCCCCGATCACATTAGCGCGCTCTTCCGCGCAGGGCCTGTCGCGAATTTTTTCTCGCGGGCCGGTTGGGGCTATGATCGCGGGGCTGAGGCAGGCGGGATAGCGTGATGATCGATTTCAAGGGCAGCCATTTTGAACGCGACGTGATCCTATGGGGCGTCCGCTGGTATGTGGCGTATCCGATGAGCTATCGTCAGCTCGAGGAAATGATGGAAGAGCGCGGCGTCGAGGTCGACCATTCCACGCTCAACCGCTGGGTCGCGAAATATGCGCCTTTGCTGGAGAAGGAGTTTCGTGCTCGCAAGCGCGCTGTCGGGTCGAGCTGGCGTCTCGATGAGACTTATGTGAAAGTCAAAGGCTGCTGGAAATATCTGTATCGGGCGGTCGACAAAGCGGGTGCGACGGTCGATTTCTTTCTGACGGCCAAGAGGGACTGCAAAGCCGCGTTACGCTTCTTGCGCAAAGCGATCGGCCAGCACGGCGAGCCGAAGAAGATAACGATCGACAAGAGCGAAGCCAACACAGCGGCGATCCAAAGCTACAATGAGGAGCATGAAGCGGACATCGAAATCCGGCGCGTCAAATATCTCAATAATATCGTCGAGCAGGACCATCGAGCAGTGAAACTGCGTGACGCGTCCGACGCTGGGTTTCAAATCATTTCGATCGGCTGCCGCGACGCTTTCCGGGATCGAGTTGATGCACATGATCCGAAAGGGGCAAATGCGAACGACGAACGAAATGCGTCCCGCGCAGCAATTCTATTCCCTCGCCGCCTGAGCCACGTCATTCTCACTTGACCGGTGCGCCTGTAGACAAAATTTGCGACAGAACCTTTCCGTGAGTGGATCGTCGATTCCGCCTTCCTGTTTGAAGGCGACAACATTTTTCTCGGATATGGCGTAACGCTCCTTCGGGAGGTTCGGTCACTGACCCCGTTACGCAGCCTTCCTCACGCAGTCATCACCCACTTTCGGCCACAGCTCGGTGAGCTCGTTGATCTGAGCCATCAGGAATTTCGGATCGCCGCTGTCGTCGATCTCCATTTGGCGGATGAGACCAGAATTTCTCACCGGCGTCGAACACATTTGTCATTCGGCATCTGTTTTCCGCGC
The DNA here is from genome assembly GCF_009936375.1 of Methylosinus sp. C49. GTDB lineage: Bacteria > Pseudomonadota > Alphaproteobacteria > Rhizobiales > Beijerinckiaceae > Methylosinus. The sequence goes on from NZ_AP022335.1 coordinate 111,576, forward strand.
CTCTCCTTCGCCACGTCAGAACGCCTTCGATTTCACGAACGCTTCGCGGCCGAACCGATCGGCGGAGGCCCGGAACCCGGCGAACATCTCTTCCATCATCGTTCTGACCGCCGCAGGCGCCCGTTCCGGCTGGCCCGCGTCGAAGGGCGGCTCCGGCGCATATTGCGCGATGAGCTGCACGCCCTCGGCGTAAGTGCGGTCGCGCAATTCGCCGACCAGAGCCAGGGCGAAATCGAGGCCCGCCGTCACGCCCTCCGCGGTGATGCGATTGCGATCGCGCACGAAACGGCCGGACGTCGGCGTCGCGCCGAAGATCGGCAGCAGCGGCTTCGTCGACCAATGCGACGTCGCGCGATAGCCGTCGAGCAGGCCCGCCGCGCCGAGCAGAAGCGAGCCCGTGCACACCGATGTGACATATTTCGCGCGCGCGCCGCGGCTTTTGATGAAGCGCAACGTCGCCTCGTCCTGCATGGCGGCGAGCGTGCCGGAGGCGCCGCCCGGCACGCAGAGAATATCGAGATCGACCGGCGCATCGTCGAAGCTCGCGTCCGGCGTCAGCGTCAATCCCGTATCGCTGACAACCGGCGTCTTGCTCTTGGCGATCACGAAAGCCGTCGCGCCCATCAGCCCGGTGAGCATGTAATGCGGGCCGATCATGTCGAGCGCGGTGAACTCGGGATAGATCAGAAAGCCGATCTTCTCATTGCCGGACCACGAGGCCGGCATGTTCGACATGTCGTGATCGGCAGTGACCTTCTGCGCCGCACGCGCATCGAGCGCGCCGCCGGCGACGAGCGCGGCGAATGCGACCAAGGCTTCGCCGAAGCGGCGGCGATCGAGCGTGTCCAATGGACCCTCCTACATTTTGACGGAAACGGTGGCGAAGAATGTCCGCCCCTCGCCCGGCGCGACGCGCCCGGCGAGATAGGGATATTGAATGTAATAGTGTCGATCGCCGAGATTCTTGGCGGCGATCGAGAAGGTGAAATACTCGTGCTTGTAGGCGAGATCGGCGTCGAAGGTGATGTAGCCCGGCGTCGTCCAAGTGCGGCCGAGCTCGACGCGCGAGGATGAGGCGGCGTAGAAGCCGGCGCCGAAGGACCAGCCCTGCAGCGCGCCGTCGAAGGCGTAGTGACCCCAGAAGCGTCCGGAGTCGATCGGCGTGCCGGCGAGGCGCGCATTCACGAGCTGCAAATTCTCGTCGCGCGTCACTTTGGCGTCGGTGTGCGCGAAGCTGCCCAGGAAGGAGAGGTTCTGCGTCGGCTGCCAGACGAGATCGGCTTCGAATCCATGTGCATTCTGCTCGCCGGTCTGTGTCTGAGTGACGGAACCGGACGCCGAGGTCGGCACATTGGTGCGGGTCAAGTCGAAATAGGCGAGCGTTCCCGAGAGGCCGAACAGGCCGTCGAGCTTTACGCCGCCTTCGAATTGGCGTGAGCCTTCGGGCTTGGGCGGCGCGTCGTTGGGGCCCGAGAAATAGCTGACGCCGCGCAGACCTTCCGAATAGCCGCCATAGACCGACAGCCAGTCCGTCACATCATAGGTCGCGCCGACGCGCGGCAGGACGCGCATCGCGCTCGCGTCATAGTGCTTCCACGGCGTGACGGCCTGCTCGGTGAAGTGCATGTCGACCGTGGCGACACGCAAGGCGCCGAGGAAATGCAGGCGGTCGAAAATCGTCGACTGCAGTTGAACGCTCGCTCCGGCGTTCTGATAGCTGTTGTTCACCTTCGTGTACACCACCGTGTCCGGCGCGCCTTCGACCGGCAATCGAAACGGCGGCACGAAAGGCGTGCGGAAATCGATCAGCTGCGACAGGCCGAAGGCGCCGAAGACGGGATCGAGATCTGTCGCATTATTGCCCGCCATGACGCCGTGATCGGTGATGCGACTGAAGTCGCCGCCGACGAGCAGCCGGTTCTTGGTCGGACCATAGTCGAATTTCGCGACGAAATTGGAGGTGATCGAGAATTCGGTGACCTTATCGTCGAGGATGTCGTTCGCTACATAGAATTGCGACGGACCGCCATAGACGCCGAAAGGAGCGAAATCGATCGCGGTCGGCTCGTTGCCGAAAATGAGCTGCGAGGGCTCGTGGATCTTCGAGACGCCATAGCGCGCCGAAGTGAAAGTGGAGAAGGTCTCGTCGAAAGCGTGATCGAAGCGCGCAGTGACCGCTTGCGATTCCGTGGAGGTGACGGGAAGGCCGGGATTGGCGAGGAAGGCCGTGCGGCGAATGGAATAGAAGGAACGATCGACCGAGCCGATGGCGGGCAGGCCCGGATAATCCTGCTGCAGGCGCCGCGTGACATGGCCTTGCAGAGAGAGGGAGGTCCCCTCGTTGTTGGTGATCGTCAGCGTCGGGTCGAGCGTGTAGCTCTGGCGGTGGATGGTGTCGATGTTCGAATGCGTCGTCTCGAACTGGCCGGTGAAGCGGAACAGCAATGTCTTGGCGTCGTTGAGCGGCTGATTGATGTCGACATAGGGACTGCCGTAGCGATAGCCGCCGGCGCGCACGCCGACTTCCGCGAACCGATCCGGGGTGGGGAGCTTCGACACGACGTTGACGACGCCTCCGACAGGGCTTCCTCCGCCTTGGAACAGAATATTGGCCGGACCCTTCAGAACCTCGACCCGCTCGACATTGACGAGAAGATCGCGGACGCCGAAATCGAAATAATTCGGCAATCCGTCGATGTAGCGCTCGGCGTCCATGCCGCGCAGCTTGACGCCGAGGCCGCCGGGGAACAGCGGATCGAGCGGCGTGAGGTTGGAGACATTGCGGAACGCTTCGGCCTGCGAGACGGCGTTCTGATCGTCGATGAGCTTGCGTGGGACGACAATGACGGAGAGCGGCAGCTCCTTGAGCGGCGCGGCCATGCGGGCGACGCGCGCGGTAAACGCCTGATAGCCGCGCACGGGTCCGGCCGTGGTCTCATCGACATTCTTCGCGGTCTTGGCAGCCGCCGGGCGCCGCTCTTCGGCGGCGATGGAGATGGGCGGCAGCGCCTCCTGCGCGGCGGCGCCGGGCAAGCCGGCCGCGGCGAGGGCGAGCGCGCCGACCGATCGCAGGGAAAAGCGACGATTCATTTGTGGCCTCCTGGTCGCCGCTCTCTCGACGGCGTGATGTCTCGGCGTTCGATTAGGGGAAAGAAGCCCGCCAGCCCCTCGCACCCTCTGAGCAGCGCTCTAAGGGCGCCGCTTAACCCGAATGTAACGTGAGCGGCGCCTCCGTGGCTTTTCGAGGACTGTGGCGCCGGCGCAACAGTCACGCTCGCGCCCGCTTGCCTCCGCCACAATCGGCCGCGATAATCGCCGCTCCCGATTGACGCGAGGCGGCGCCGAGAGATGCGGGTTCTGATGGTGGAGGACGAGCCGGAGATGGCCAAGCTCGTCGCGGGAAAGCTCGCGCGCTCGGGCTTTGTCGCTGATCGCGTCGGCTCGCTCGACGAGACGATGGAGGCGCTGCGGCAGCACAAATATTCGCTCGTACTGCTCGATCGTCGTCTTCCGGACGGCGACGCGGTCTCTATATTGCCGGAGATTCGCCGCGCTCAGCCGTCGATCCGCATAATGATGCTGACAGCGCGCAACGCTGTCGAAGATCGTATCGAAGGGCTCGACGCCGGCGCCGACGATTATGTAACCAAGCCCTTCGACGCCAATGAGCTGATCGCGCGCGTGCGCGCCTGTCTGCGGCGGCCGGGCGGAGAGGCGCCGCCGCCGATCGCGGTCGGCCGCATCGTCTTTCATCCCGAGACGCACGACGTCAGCATAAATGGCGCGAATGTTCTGTTTCACAAGCGCGAGCGCGCCTTGCTGGACATTCTGCTGCTCAACGCCGGGCGCGCCGTGCTGCGCGATCGGCTGCTCTCCGAGATTTACGGATTCGCCGACGATGTGCAAGCAACGGCGCTCAGCATGCTGGTCTCGCGCCTGCGGCGCCGGCTGCTCGATCTCGACGCCGGCGTCGAGATTCATACCGCGCGCGATGTCGGCTATTTGCTGACGGAGCGGAAGGAGCGATGAGGAGTCCGTCGCTGCTCGCGCGTTTCGTGCTCGGCATCACCGTGTCGGAGCTGATCGTCTTGTTTCTCGTATGGCCGAGCACGACGATTCTCGTTACCTATCTGGGCCTCGCGGCGACCGATTCCAACGCCGTCTGGGCGGAGTTCCACGCGATCGAGGTGGTCGAGAACGCGCTGACGAGAGAGCCGGACGGCTCCGGCCATATCGAGTCGACGCCCGCGCTGCGCGCTTATCAGGCCCGCAATCCGAATTTTCGTTTCGCGATCATCGACAATCGCAGCGGCGCGGTGCTCGCCGGCTCGTCGGAAGAGCTCGCGCGCGTCTTGCCGAGCGGTGGCGGGATCATCGCCATCAAAAACTATTTCCGGCTTCCGAACGACCCCGATCCCGATGCGCGCGGCGTCCATATGCAGCTGGCGCCGCCCTATTCGATGGTGATCCACGGCTACGCGATGCATCTGGAAGACCTCATCGCCGTGATGCGAGTGCATTCGGATGTAGCGCAGCTCATCCCTTTCTCGCCCTTCGTCCTGTTTGCGATCCTCAGCGCCTGGCTGGCGACGCGCTACGGCTTGGCTCCGCTCTATGCGGCGAAGGAGCGGCTCGGGAAGATCGACCTTTTCTCCATCGACCAGCGAATCGACGCTGCGAAGGCGCCCAAGGAGATCGCGCCCTTGCTCGACGCGATCAACGCCGCTCTGGCTCGGCTCGAGGACGGCGCCAGGCGGCAGCGGCGCTTCACGGCCAATGCCGCGCATGAGCTGCTCACGCCGATCGCGATTTTGCGCGCACGGCTCGATGCGCCGAGCGAGCCGGGCTTTCTCGGCGATCTCGCCCGCGACATTCGGCGCATGCAGTCCATCGTCGAGCAATTGCTGGTTCTCGCCCGCGGGGCGGAGCGTGGATGCCTCGTCGCCGAGGACATAGATCTCGGCGCGCTCGCCCGCCATATGATCGCCGACTATCTGCCATTGTTCGTCGACAATGGACGGGCGATCGCCTTCGATCCCCCGGCGACGCCGGTGATTGTCCGCGCCAATCGGCAAGCGCTCGAATGCATGCTGTCCAATCTCATCAATAACGCCCTGCGCGCCGAACCCGTCGGTGGAACGATCGAGCTTCGCGTGCGCGCCGACGCCAGCCTGGAGGTCGCCGACCATGGCGAAGGGATCGCGGCCAGCGAACGGGAGCTCGTCTTCGAGCCATTCTGGCGCGGGACCGAGGCGACCCGCGGCTCCGGTCTCGGCCTCTCCATCGTCAAGGAGCTCGCGGAAAAGCAGGGCGGCGGCGTCTTCGTCACAGAGACGCCGGGTGGGGGCGCGACCTTTGGCCTCGCGCTGCCACATCGCGGAGCGCCATGATCCGCGGCGATCGCCATCGGCACGGGCAGGAAACGCGCCGTCGCGACGGGGTCCAATACCGAACAGCATATGTTTGGGACTGGCGCGGCTCGAACCGCCACAGCAACCATGGGCTCTCTTTCGACGGGGAAATCGAGTTCGAGGCAGAGGCTCGCATCAATGGTACGGGCGATGATATTGATGAGCCGGCCGATCGACATCCACGCCTTCAAATGCCCGATCGTTGATGGCGGCGAGATTACGAAATCTCACGCGCTCCCGCCCGGCGGCGACTAAATTCTGCGATCGGCGCGATCGGACATCGGGGATGGGAGCCACAGGGCCGCTAAGGTCAGAGTTCCTCGGTCGCTCTACGGGGGAGGATGCGCCATATGGAGACGTTCGTCGTGGACGACCGGAGGGTCCGCTTTGTCTGGATTTCACGGACCGTCGCGGAGACGGTCGGTTGAGCTTTCGCGTGACCCGGGGGAAGGTCCGCCGACGAGTTTCCGGGCCTTACGGCCGCCTGGGGGCGCCCTATGCTTCTCCGGCGTCACTCCTCTTCGGAGATCTGCCGGGCGTCGGAGAGGGCCTTCACGGCAAGTCCCGCAACTCCGATCGCGGCGAGGATCAGAATCGCCGTATCCAGCCGAGCCGCGGCGTCATTCGTGGCCGCGTCGATCCCCCCGGTGTGCGCGACGAAGGGCCACGCGGCCATGAGAATGCGAAATTCGGTCGGGCCGAGACCGATGTAGCTCATCGGCCGCGCGTGAAGCGCGATCGTGCGCACGTAATTATAGGCCGAGAACAGCAGATAGCAGGCGAGAACGGCCAAGGAGGACTGAAGCGATAGAAATGGCGACACGCCGAACATCACGATGAGAAGGACTTGCGACAAGAGGTCGTTGGTCTGGCCGATGAAGTCGAGCCGCCGATCGGTCTCATTGCGGCGTCGGGCGAGCGGCCCGTCGAGCGCCATTCCGAGCCAATTGAGGAATATTCCGGCGACGAAGACCGGTAGCCACGCAAGCGACGAGCGACAGCCGACGAGCGCGGCCGCTGCGACAACGCCGCCTATGACGCCGATCTTGGTCAGGCGCAGAGGCGTGACCGAGTCTGGCAGCGCCGCGAGGATCACGTCGGCGAGCTTTTGTTCGCTCGCGGCGAGGAATCTCCGATCGAACCGTTCGCCATGCTCGCTTACGAGATACGCCACGCTGCACTCCTTTTGTTCTTTTTACGCGCCGATCTTTCCTTCGTTCGACCTGTCGGCTGACGCTCCCTTGCTCAGAAGGTGAACCCGACCTGCAACAAGCCCTTGGTGTGCCGGTCGTAAGCGGTCGCGCCGCTGTTCGTTCCATAGGTATGCGCGGCCTGCGCCTTCAGCACCAGCAGGCTGCCGCCGCCTATGTCATAGGTCGCGTAATAGCCGACGCCGACATCATTGACGCCCGTGTAGCTGCGCTGCGTCGTCGTATAGGAGCCATTCTCCAGCCACACCCCGCCTATGTCGGTGAAGACGCCCAGCGCATGGCGGTAATTCTCGATCTGCGGCAGCGCATATTTCAGTTCCGGCGTTACGATATAGCCGCTGTCGCCGGCGAGGCCTTCGTCGAAGGAGCGCACGCCCCAGAAGCCGCCGAGGCTGAATTGCTCGCTGGTGTCGAGATTGCCGTAGAGCGCCTTTTGCGCACGCAGATTGGTCGACAGAGAGAGCTTCTCATCGAGCGCGATCGTCGCATTCACCGAGAGATTGATGCGATAGAAATTGCCGACCGTATCGGCGCCGGCGCGGTTCTGAACCTTCTGCGTCACGTCGAGATAATTCACATAGCCCGAGGTGAAGGAGAGCGTCGAGCTCGTCGCCAGCGGCAGGCCGAAGAGCGCCTGCGCCGTGTCGCGCGTCACGCCCAGCGTGCCGAGTGCAATGTTGCGGTTGGCGGTCGAGGTGTCGGCGATTTTGTCGTTCAGCCATTTGTGGGTGAAGTTCGCCCAGAGCGAGACGCTCTCCTCGCGTTGGCGGATCAGCGCATAGCTCAGCGTTCCCGTGACCGCATAGGCGCTGCCGGTGGCGTCCAGGTCCTTATAGGCGCCGCCGAGCGCATATGTGGTGCGATAGGCTCCGATCTCGGCGCGCAGGCCGTCCGGCCCGAGCGGGAAGGAATAGGCGATGCGCCCATTGGCGAGAGCGGCCCGCTCGGACACGATGGCGGAGCCGGTGAGGCGATCGCCGAAGCCGAGCGGGGAATTGATGTTGAAGCCGCCGTTCAGACGATCGCGACCCGTATAGGGCGAGCCGAAATTATCGCCGAGCAGATAGCCTTCGATGCGCTTTCCTTCCGGCGCCTCGAATTGGAAGTCGGACGTCTCCTGAGCCTTGCCGGGCGAGACCACGATGCGCGGCACGCCGGCGCCGGGGAGACCGGAGACGAGCAGCAGCGCGCGTTCGAGCGCATCCTTGTGAATGAACGTCTGGTCCTCCAACGCCGTATCGACGACGTTTTGCAGGAAGCCCGTGTCGACGGCGGAAGAGTTCTTGACGAGCACGCTGCCGTATTTTCCGGCAACGAGCTTGATCTTCAAGGAGCCGCTGCGCGCATCCTGCGCGGGCAGATAGGCCTTGGCGACGAAATAGCCTTTCGCTCGGTAGAGCAGAGTGACCTTGTCGGCGGCGCCATAGATGTCGCCGAGCGTGAGCTTGCGGCCCTCATAGGGCGCGAGAATTTCACGCAGCTCGGACTCTTCGACGAGGAGCGGCCCTTCGACGATGAAATGCTTGACGAAGAGCGTCTCCTTGCTGGCGAGGGTGAAGCGCGGCTCGGCGAGCTGCGGCAGCGTCGGCGCGGCTCTCTCGCGTGGCGGCGGCGCTTGGCGCGCGTCATCCGCCTCGCGGACGGCGGCGCCGACATTGTAAGGCAGCACGGGCGTGGGGGCGCTCTGCGCGAAGGCCTGAGGCGCGGCGAGCAGGAGCGCCTTCGCGGCGGCGCAGGAGAGGAGCAGACGACGGAAATTCATCTGAGGATCGACCTTTCTGGGTCCGGGTGCGTCTTATTGGGCCTTCGGGGCGGGCGCAGAGATCTTGCCGCCATTGCCGAGATCGAAACGTTGGCCGTCGACGTCTATGCTGCGAATATGCGCGCCATAACCGGCGCCGGGCGCTGTCCCGCGCACCTTGCGGCCGCCGGCGCTCGCGACTTTCGCCGTGTCTCGACGCGCATGGGCGCGGGCGGGAGGAAGCTCCGATTGCGCCGATGGCGCGCCCTTCACACTGTCATCGAAGTCAGTGGATTCCTGGGCGTTGACGGCTTGCTTGCCGGCGCTGGCGAGGCTGCGCTTGGCCCCTCTCTCGGGCGAACTCGCGGTCCTGTTCGCCTCATCGGAGACGACATTGCCGGCGCCGCTCGCCGCCGCCACGCGCTGCGCCGCGGCTTGCGCCGCCTGTGCGGCGGCGGCCGCCGCCGCGGCCTCGGCCGGGAGATTGCGGACAATCATGCCGGTTGAAGTGGAGTTTGGCGATTGGAGAGGGATAGGAGGCGGTAGAGTGTCGCAAGCGCTGTTACAGATCACATTGTTGTTCTGCTCGTGTCCGGCGGTGAAGGTATCTCCGAGCGCACCGGCGAACGAGCCGACCAAATAGAATTTAGAGGTATGCCCGTGGAGATATATGCGTCCATAGACGGAATTATCTGATGTATAGCCATAATCGTGGCCGACGAAGCCGCCAATAAAAGATATATTTGATATATTAGACCAATTTAAATTCTCCGGTATATAGAGATTTATATCGCCATATTCTGACGATCGCGTGATATATCCATAATTGACGCCGGCAAAGCCGCCGATTTCCTTGGCCGTGGCGTCGAACGTTATACTTACGTCACCGTAGGAATTAGAATCGACAATTCTTCCGACACGATTGGCGTAAGTCGAGAGGATATTGTTGGCCCCGACAAATCCGCCTACCCATGTGCCATTGACGGCCGAAACATTTCCATAAGAATTCGCGTCGACAATGAGACCATTGTTGGTGCCCGCAAATCCGCCGAGTTGCGAGGTGTTGTTCGACGCGCTGGCGTCGCTATTGTAAGTCGCCGTTCCGGTCACATTGCCATAGGCAGCAGAATTGATGATCGTGGCCCCGGTATTGGCGCCGATAAACCCGCCAAGGCCCGATCCTCCTAGAATTGTGACATTGGCCCAGGAGTCGAAGATCGTGCCGGCGCTCGCCGTCCCCGGAGAAACGAATGCTTGCCCGACGAGGCCGCCAGAAGAGCCCGTGCCGCTTGTATAATCATAGGCCGCATGGCCAATGGAGCCTGTTGCAAAGACATTCCCGATAGTTCCACCGCGCATTTGGCCGGCCACTGCGCCAACGAACGAAGTTCCATCGAGATTCACATTGAGCAATCCGATGTTCGCGACAGAGCCGCCAGAGATCTGCCCGATGAGCCCTATATTGCTGGACGTCGAGGCGATTGTCAGTCCGCTGATCGTATGACCGAGGCCGTTCAGATTTCCGGTCAACGAACCGATCACGGAGGATTTTAAAGCGGTCGTCGGAGCGCTCAAATCGCTGGCGAGAGCGTAATTGCCGGAGGCCGTTCCGCTCAGCGCCGCCAGCTGCGCCCATGTGGTGATGACCGTGTAGGTCTTGCCGCCGATCGTCAGAGAACCCGTGCTGTTGAAATCGAGGCGGCCGACGAAGCTGGCGATCGGTGTGCCATCGGCATTAGCGCCGTTGCTCATGGCCATGAATATCCCGTCGGGAACCGTATAGCTGTAGGCCAAGCCGGTCGTCGTCCCATTCGGGATGCTCCCTGTCACGGTCGTGCCATTGCCATAGGTCGCCGCGAAGCTAGCCGCACCGTTGGCCGTCATGACGGCATTGACATAGATGCTGCCGACGCCGCTTTGCCCGGCGTTGAGCGCGAGCCCGCTCAAGCCGCCCCATGTCATCGGCGCATTGACGTTGATATTGCTCGCCGCATTCAGCGTCAGCGTGTTCGCCGACCAGGCGAGCGCCGCATTGACATTGATGTCGCCCGAATCCGAGCCGCTCGCCGCAGTGGTGATGGTGACATTGCCATTGGCGAGATTGGAGAGAAGCGTGGAGGCTCCGACGCCACTCGTCGTCTGCGCGGCGCTGCCGGAGACGATGGCGAAATTGGTCGGGTCGATGATCCAATTGCCGCTTTCGCCTGTTGACGAAGCAGTCGTGACGAGCGTCCCATCGGCGATCGTCACCTTCTCGCCCGAAGTTTCGATCGTGCCGCCCTTGCCGCCATTGGGCGCGGAAGCGTCGAGCGTGCCGGACACCTTGGTCGTTCCGCCCTGGGCCAGCAGCTTGATCTTGCCGATCTTCACGCTTCCCGTGGATGAGGAGCCGCCGGTGAGATCCCCGATGGTGCGGGCCTGGATGATTCCGCTATTGTTCACTTGGGCCGAGAGAACGGCGTCGGCGGCCTTGGCGGTCATCACCACATTGCCGCCGTCGGCCTTGATCAGCCCTTTATTCTCGACGAGCGCGTCATAGGTTCCCTTGTCGATGGTCACATCGAGCAGCGAATCGCCGCTGAAATTGAGCGTGATCGCGTCGCCCGAGGCGAGCGCGATGGTCCCCAATTTGGCGTTGATCGTCCCTTCATTGGAAACCGTCCTGCCGAGCAGAGCGACATAGCCGCCATCGGCGGCGTTGATCGTCCCCTTATTGACCATCGCGGCGGCGGAGGAGCCGGAGAAAGCGTAATTCCCGGCCATGAAATTGGAATTGGAGATATCGAGCGTCGAGGCGACGAGGCCGCCGACATTCACTTGGGCGTCCTTGGTGAAGAGGATGCCGTTGGAATTCACGAGGAACACCTTGCCATTGGCGTTGAGCGCGCCGGCGATAACGCTCTGCTCATTGCCGACGACGCGGTTGAGCGTGACGGCGAGCGCGGAGGGCTGGTAGAAATTGACCGTTTCGCCGAGGCCGATCGAGAAGCTCTGCCAATTGATGATGGCGCGATTGGTCGACTGAACGACATTGGTGACATTGGTCGTCGAGGAGATCGTCGCAGCGCCATCGACGACGACGCCGCCTGTCGGATTGGCCAGCGCGAAACTCGGCAGAGCGAGCACGGCCGCCATCGCCGTGGAGGAGAAGACGCCTCGTCGAGCGAGGCGGCCTGTCGGAAATCGCGGCGGGCGGCTTCGGACGTTGCAAGCGAGGTGGATGGGGCTTCTCTCCGCGTCGATCCTACCGCAGTTCATCGCTATCCGTCCCCCGTTCGAGTTTACGAGTCGCTCATTCCATGGCTATGTATATTGATTACATCGACTCACCACGTACGTGCTGCAAAAAAATGATGCAAACGGCGCGAAAATGTGGCGAAGCTGTGAAAGGCGGAGCTCTGCAGTCGCGAAGAGTCGCGGCTGAGACGGGGAAAGCAGCTTTTCTCAAAGCGACGAGGACATGGTCGATGCATCCAACGCGCTTCCATCGATCTTTGGCGTTTGAGACGGAACGCCGCTGCGATCAATAGACCAAAATCCGGTCGGCGCGCTGTTTCTTGGCCATAGCCAGAAATTATTGCAAATGAGTGATATGGCAAGATTTGAGCCAGCTTTTGCCAGATATTTTCTATTGCAGTTTTCCGCAATGATTATATAGTGCATTTGCATATCGCTTCGCCGTAGGCCTTTCACGCCGAGACGCGCGCTCGGTTGCAATTCGAAGCCAAGGCCCGAAGCCGATCGGGCGGGGCGGACAATAAAGAGCTAGAGGCGCAGTATCCTAGTAATTCAAATATTATAGGCCGCTCAGCGTGCAGCATATGGGGCAGTTGCGTTATGCGAACATAGCGTAAGGCCGACAGGCCGCAATATTCACGGAAAGGCAAGTCATGTTCAATATTAAAGCGAGAACGCTCCTTCGGACAACCGCAACGGCCGCCGTGCTGATCGGGACCATGATCCCGGCGCGCGCAAGCATAACGATCGCTGTAGCCGCAAATTTCACGCTCCCTCTCCAAGACCTGCTCGCATCGTGGGGCTCATTGGAAGGGTACACCGGGACGTTTTTTTCCGGCGCCACCGCGACGCTGGAGCAGCAGATCATCTCCAATACGGCGACCCATTACGACCTGTTCCTGGCGGCCAATACGGCTGCGCCGAATGATTTGTATTCGAATTATTCGACGCGCGTCATCAATCCGCCTTTCAATTACGCCGAGGGCGGCCTCGTTCTGTGGTCGGGTCCCTCTAAATCCGTGAATATCACCAGCGGCCTGCCCTATCCGGTGACGACGGATCTGCTGATCGCGGGCCCGTCGACGGCGCCCTATGGTTTCGCGGCCTATACGCTGTTGAACGATTCCCCCTGGTCCGCAGGGTTCACGACCAGCACCGGGCCCTTCCCCGGATCGGGCAACGCCACGCAAGGCCATGTCTATCTCGGCGGCAACATCGGCAGCACCTATAACAATCTGCTGAACAACACCAGCAACAAGGACTATGGCTTCATCGCCAAGTCGGACGTCTGCCTGGCCGCGACGACCGCTCCCTACACGGCGTCGTGGAACACCTATGTCACCGGAGCCGTCTACGCCTATGAATATTACGCGGAAGGCGGCGGCTCCAGCGATGCGAATTATCCGGCGACGGGCGCGTCGACCTGGACCACCGACGCCGCCGGCTCGCATCCTTTCGGGCATATTCTCCAAGGCGCCATCCGGGTCAATGGGCCGGCGCCGAGCGCCGAAATCGAGAGCTTCATCAGCTTCCTCAACGGCACGACCTACCCCGGCGTCGCTCTCTCGATCATCAAGAAATACTGCTATCGCTGGGCGATCGGCCAGTGAGGCTCGATAGGAGCGGCGGGCGATAGCCCCTGATCCTACGAAGGCCGACGCGAAGCGGCGATGTTCGCGCATTGCCGCTCCGTGAGACCTGCCAGCGACAGATACGAATATGAAGAGCGTTCTGCCGGGAATTGCAAATGGCCAAGAAATCACGATCGCTTTCGTCCGCAGAGAGAGGCCCCGCAGCCGAAGAACGAGGATTCGGACGATTGGGGGGCGTGGAGATTCCCGGGTTCTACAAAGAGCTCGGCCGCAAGCGATTCGAGCAGGGTGTCGCGCAGACCCGACTCGGGCGATGGCGGCAGGCGCTCAACGAATTCGAAAAAGCCGCGCGCTATGCTCCGAAGATGAAAGGCGTCCACTATTCGTATGGCGTCGCATTGACGCATTTCGGCCGATTCGACGAAGCGATCGGCGCCTTTCAGCGAGAGCTCGCGATCACGCCCAACCATCCCTCGTCGCTGGCCGAGATCGGGACATGCCTGGCGCGAACCGGCCGCCCGCGAGACGGCATTCCTTATCTGGAGCAGGGATTGCTGTTCTGGCCGCAAATGCCGCTCGCGCAGTATAGCCTCGGATTGGCCCTGCTGACCGAGAAACGGCGCCTGGAAGCGATCACCGTCCTCGATCGTGCGATATTCCTCGACAAGACCTATGTGAACGCCTATCGCGCGCGCGGCCTGGCCCATGCGCTCGGCGAAGACGAGGAAAAAGCTCGCGCCGATCTCGCAATGGCTGCGGCGCTGGAGAGCAAAGACTACAATGCGATGTTGCGGCTCGCCTCGGCGTTCGGCAAGTCCTCCCGCGAGCGGCAGGCCGGCCAGCTCTTCGAAATGGCGGCGGCGCTCGCTCCCGATATCGCCCTGCCTCAGATGATCTTCGGCAATTTCCTCATCCATTATCGCCATTATGAGGAAGGATTGAGGTATGTGGATCGGGCGCTCGAGATCGATCCACGCTACGCGCCGGCGCATGTGGCGCGGGGCTTCGGCTTGTTTGGGCAAGGGCGGGTGGAAGAAGCGGTCGAAAGCTACCGCCAAGCAGCGGAGATCGATCCGAACGACGTCGATGTTGCAGGCGCCCCGCTGTTCGCCCTCCAGCATAAGCCGGGTATCACGAAACCCGAGTTGTTGTCCGCCCATAAGAGATGGGCGTCCCTATTTCGTTCCAGCGCCGCAAAAGATCGCTTCTCTTTTACGAACGACCCTAACCCAGAGCGCAAGCCGCGTATCGGATTGGTTTCCGCTGATTTGCGCAGTCACGCGGTGACATTTCTGACATTGCGCGCGTTCGAGCAATTGGCTGCACTCGGTTACGAAATATTTTGTTACAAGACCGAGCGCAAGTTCAAGGATGACGATTTCAGCGAGCGCTATAAAGCGTTTGCAAAATCATGGAATATTCTGAGCGATCTGGATGACGCCGCATGCGCCGCATTGATCGCCGAGCACCAAGTCGACATTCTGTTTGATCTCTCCGGCCATACAACGGGGCATCGGCTTTCGTTGTTCGCTCGCCGCGCTGCGCCAATTCAATTGAGCTGGGCCGGCTATGTCGGAACCACCGGTTTGGACACGTTCGAAGGAATCATCGCCGACGCTGTAGAGGCGCCCCCCGAACACGACGAGTTTTACGTCGAGCCTATTATCCGACTACCAGACTGCTACGTCTGCTACCATCCGCCAGCGAAGGCTCCAGATGTCGAGCCTCTCCCGTTTCTCAAAACGGGCACATTCACGTTCGGGTGTTTCAATCGACCTGGAAAGCTCAATTCGCAAGTCGGATGGGCATGGTCTCGGATTCTCGATCGCGTTCCGGGCTCTCGCGTGTTGATGGTCTATGGCGGGTTACATGAAGCAAAAACTCGGGAAGCGGTCTATAGGCTTCTCGAGAGTGGCGGACTCTCGCGTGATCGCGTCGACCTCGTCGGCGAACATAATCAAGACAAGCTGCTCGAGGCGTATGCCGAAAAGGTGGACCTGGCGCTTGATCCATTTCCCTATTCGGGTGGAGTCACCACGCTCGAAGCCATGTGGATGGGCGTGCCGACCGTTACGCTCGTCGGCGACACATTCGCGGGGCGGCACGCGGCGTCCCATCTCACGGCTGCTGGTCTCGAGCAATTTTGCACGCACTCGCTCGATGACTATGTAGAAAAGGCCGTCGAATGGGCGCATAACGCTTCGGAGTTGGCGAATTTGAGAAGCACTTTGCGCGAGAAAGTCGGGATCTCCGCACTCAACGATCCAGTCCGTTTCGGTGATAGCCTCGACACAGCACTGATGTCTCTCTGGAGAGATTGGTGCAAAGCACGCAGTAACCGTTCTATACTAGACGACATTGACGCCGCGCGTGACCATGTCTGTGGGTCGGCTCGACGCCTTGACCCCTAATCGGCAAGGGATCACGAAACCAGGCGGTTGATCGCTCCAGTATATTCTTGTGGCCTCCACGCCTATTGGGGGCCGACCGGGCGCGCCGAATAACAAGCCACGATCACGACAGGACGGCTCGACGCCGACCACCCCAATCCGAGACGACTCTCAATCGCCCTCGGAAGCCGAGGCATCGGGTAAAGGAGATGTGATCGCCCGGCGAGCCGGTGATGCGAACAGTGCGACGACATGACGACGCGCGTCCCGTCCGAAAACCACGCGACGGGGCGCAATGTCGACCACACGCCATCCTTCGATCTCGTCGTCTCTCCGCAAGCTGCGCATCCGAATCGGCGGCCCGGTCTTCACCAACGCTCGCGCGCCGCTCCAATCGGTCACGACGCCCATCAGAGTGAGTCGCGGTGGCTCCGGCGGCGGAGGCGGCGCCTCGTCTCGGAGCGCTGCTGTGGGCGGAGGAGGAGGACGCCGACTCGACGAAAACAAAGGCCGTCGCAGCGTCTCCACGAACTGCCCCAACTCGAAACGCGCCAAGGGGTTGAGACGGACGCGTTCTCCTGCCTCTTGGGCGGAGGCGACGCCGCAAGCGGCGACAAGCAGGACGACTAGGAGGTGAAAGCGCCTCATATTTGCGTCCTCCGCCAGAGAGCGCGCAAATCCAAGGTGACGCGCAGCGCCGGCGGCTCGGCGCCTCTCCGGCCGCCGCCTCGTGGCGAAATGGAGAGCGCATCGACGAACACATAGGGCGCGCCAGTCTCGAGCTCATAGAGCAACGTCTGCAACGGGGCGAGACCCAAATCGAAGGTCGCTCGGAGGCGCACGACATCGGACGTGTCCTCGCGCGTCGTCGGTTGCGTGGCCGATGTCGTGACGCTCGCATGTTGCGCGACGACGAGTCTCGTGAGATGGGCCTGCAACAAGGCGCTCGCTTGGCCTTGCGTCGGCGCGGCGAAAAAAGCCGCGTCGGGCGCGATCGCCGCTTTGCCGCCTCGGGCGCCGCTACGGCCCTGCGCCGCCTCCAACTGCGTGAGAATGGCGCGCCGCTGCGCCGCCTCCCCGGCGGCCTCGCTCCGAGAACCGAGGGCGAAGACCGCAGCGGCGCCGCAGAAAGCCAAGAGAAGCGCGAGCGCGCCGAGCGCGAGACTCTGTTCGCGATCGAGCTCGAAATCGCTCCGCATGGATCATTTTCCCTTTTTCGTGGCGGCGGCGAGCTGCGCCTCGATGCCGAAGCGAAACAGCCTCCCGTCGGAAGCGCGCGTTGTCGGAGCAGAAAAATGCGCGTCGAAGAAGCGTCCGGTCTTTTCCAGAGCGTCGATGAGCGGCGAGGCGTCTTCGGCGAGCCCGGATATGCGCAGCTTGCCGCCCTCCAAGCCGAGGCTCTCGAGAAAGGCGCTGTCGGGAATGGTGCGCGTGAGCGCGTCGATGAGAGCGACGGCGGGCGTCGAGGCCTCTTTCCAGACCCAGGCGCGCTCGGGCGGCGGCAGAGCGGCGACGACGGCTGGGTTTTTGGCGGCGTCGGCGCGCTTTTGCAGCGCATGGGCGCGCGCCGCGAGCGTCGACGCCTCTTCCTGGAGCGCGTTGGCGGAAAGCGACGCGCCCAGCACGGTGAGCGCGCAGAGCGCGACATAGGCGGCAATCCCGCCGCCGACGAAAAGCCGCATGCGCCGATGCTGCGCCGCATCGCTCGGCGTCGCCCCCTTCGCCCAGAAAACGATGGGCTCGTGGAACGCGTCCGCGGCGCCGACGACGCGATCGATGGAAAGCCCCATTTCGGCGAGCGCGGCGCGCGTAGCGTCGATATCGGCTTTCCGCGCGATCAGCACCTGCGCCGTCACACGTCCGGCCTCCGCCGGCGTCGCTCTATAGCCGTGCAAAATCTGGCCGACCGGCCAGGGCGAGAGACGATCGAGCTGATTGGCGACGACGCCGGCCAAAAACTCGCGCGCTTGCGCCGGCGCCGCCAGAGTGCGCGTGACGGTCATCTCGCGCGGCCATTCGAGCAGCACGAAGCCGCCGCGCGCATGTTGCAGGATTTCCTCCGGCAAGGTCGCGCCGATCGGGGCGGCGGCGAGTGGCTGCGCATCGGGATCGGCGCCCGAGCGAAGCAGAATTCGATCGCCCGAGCGTGTGACGCGCAACATATTCCGGTTGCGGCGTGCGTCCGCGAGACGCAGGAGGAGGCCCGAGAGAATGTCCAGCCAGCGGAGGAGAAGGTCGAAATTCGCCACTTCAGCGCGCCCCCGAAAAGCCGCCGGCATAGGCCGAAGCCCGGGGCGATTGGCGAAAGGCCAGCACTCGATACGGCTCGCTGTCCTTCGGCAGCGTGACGATGATCGCCTCGGCCTTGGAGGCGAAGCCGTCGGCGAGCGCGGCCGCGATCTCGAGCCGCGCGACGCTGTGATCGGCTGGTTTCGCGTAACGCGCAGCGGGACCGAGAATTCGTTCGTAATCCGCCGCCTCGAGCGACCGCTCCGCGCGCGCTTCCAGCAGGCGTTCCACGCGCGACTGCGTCATTTGCGGCAGAAGCCGGAGCGTCTCCGCCGGCGCGGTCGCGGCGTTCACCGTCTCCTCGCCGAAGACGGTGACATAAGGCGCGACGAGACGCGCATATTCGGCAGGAACGCCGGGAACCTGCGCCAACTGGTCGACATTGGTGAAGCTCTGGTCGAAATGGCGTCTTTCGGACGCTCTGGGCTTTTGCGCCGCGTTTGGAGCGGTCGCTTCGGCCGGCTCGCGCTGGCGCGAGATCGCCAGCGCCGTGGCCTCTGCGTCCGGCGCGCCGAGGCCTGCGAGCAGAGAAGCGAGCGTTTCGACCGGCGCCTTGTTGATATCGATACGGCCGAGCTCATCGCTGATCCGCACGCGCCCCTCGCCGTTCCGCAGGGAAAAACGCATCTCGATCGGGAGCAGCGGCCGCCCGCGATATTTGATCAGCAGATCGGCGCCCGCCTCTATGCCGGCGGCGATCAGCGCCTCCGCCTGGACGCGGTCGCGATCGACCGCCAGCAATCCCGCAAAGCCGCGCAGGCTCACCGAGGCCGCCATGGCCAGCGCCGATAGCAGAGCGATCGTCCACAAGACGGCGACGAGGACGACGCCTCGACGCGAGCGGAGGCTCCGAAGGGACCTCATGTCGGCGCCCGCCGCGGCGCGGGCGACGGCGGCGCTTTCTTCGCCGCCGGAAGGCATTGCGCTTGGGCGCTCGCGCAGTCGGCCGGCGCGTCGGCGCGCAGCAGGAACTCCGCTCCCGGCGACAGGCTCGCGCCCGTCTCCGGGTCGCGCAGATCGAGGCGAAAGAGGCGCGGCAGCTCGCTCTCGCCGCGCCAAATATCCTTCCAGCTGGCGACGCCCTTCTCGACGCGCGCATAGGCGAAGGAGATATCGAAGCGGCCTTCGAGCAGCACGACATCGTCTCGAGCCTGCGCTCCGTCGAGCCCGACGCGTGAGCCGAGCCATGGCGTGCGCCGACGGATGAGACGCGCGCTCTCGCCGGCGCGCTCGACGGAGAGCGTGACGATCTCCTCCAGCGCAGCTTGCGCGCCGATGGCGCTCGCCGTCACGAAGACGACGCTTTGGCCATCCCCGTCGAAAGCGACCCGAGCAAGCGGCTCCTCCGGCTTCTTGCCAGGCGCGCTGGCCGGCGCCGGCTCGGGCGGCGCGATGGGGCCGGACGGCTTCAGCGCGACATGGCTCGCCGCGCCGAAGTCGCGCGACAGACGTTCCATAGCGAGGGCGAAACGCTCGGCTTCGTTCACGCCATGCGACCCATGGTCGAAATGCGCGGCGACATGATGGGTGAGCGCCGCCGCCCCGACGATGATCGACGAAGCCACAGCGAGGGCGGCCAGCGTCTCGACGAGAGTGAAGCCAGCGCGGCGTCCTGTCCCTTCCCTGCTTCGCAATGTTTTTCTCCCGTCTCAAGGGACGAGCGCGAGGCGGATCGTCTCCGCGGCGATGGATTGACCACTGGAGCCCCAAGCGACCCGCGCCTCCACGCGATAGGCCGACCATTTGCGTTCATCGGCGCCCTCTTTTATCGGCGTCGACTCCCGGAAGCTCGGCGTCTCGAGAAAGATCGGCTCGACGGCGATGCGCCAACGAAAGCCGCCACGCTCCCCTTCCCGCGTCTCGAGAGGGCCGGCGCGATCCAACGGAGCCTCGATGAGCGAGCGCAGCAGCTGCTCCGCCACGACTCGCCCCTTGCCCTTGGCGAGCGCGCCACGCGCGTGAAACAGCTGCGGGCCGAGCGCCGCGGCGAAGGCGGTCAGCAGGGCGAGCGCGACCAGCGCCTCGATGAGGGTGAAGCCGGCGCGGCGGCGGGCTCGGTCACGGCGCATCGACGGACACTCTTCCGCTGAACCAATCGACCCGCACGTCATAGCGCGCGCGCTCTTTAGCGAAGGCGAGGACGGCGCCCGTCGAGGCGCCGTCCGGCTCGAACCGCGCGACTCCCTGCAAATTGCCGTTCGGCGCTTCTGCGGCGAGAAGATCGAGCGAGACATCTCGAGGCACGGCGACCTTTCCGCCACTCTCGCCGATCAGCACCCGCGTCGAGACATCGAGCGCGACATGACGGGGATGGCCGCTCGACATGGCGCCGAGCCGTTCGCGCCGCAGGAGCGCCGCAGCTTCGAGCGCGACCGCTTTCAGCGTCGGTCGGCCCGAGCCGAAGGTCCATGTGACGACGAGAGCGGAGACCAGCGCGACGATCATCATCACCGCCATCATCTCGACGAGCGTGAAGCCTGCGCGCCGCTCAATGTTCGACATTGGAGATATCCGCCGCCGCGCCGACGCCGCCCTCCTGCCCGTCCGAGCCGAGCGAGACGATTTCGTAAGGCGGAACATGATCGACGGGGAAACGATACATATAGGGCTTGCCCCAAGGGTCGTTGGGCAGGCGCCCGCCTTTCACATAGGGACCGTTCCAAATATCTACGTCGCTCGGCCGCTGCACGAGCGCGGCGAGCCCCTCGGAAGAGGAAGGATAGCGCCCGACGTCGATGTAGAAGAGATCGAGCGCCGAAGCGAAGCTCTCGATCTGCAAATGCGCCGTCTTCACGCGGGATTCGCCGAGATAATTGAGCACGCGCGGCCCGACGAGCCCGAGGATGAGGCTGATGATGGTGAGAACCACCAGCATTTCGACGAGCGTGTAGCCGGCGCGCGCGCCTTTCGGAACGCGACTGAGACCGCGATGCGGCGTGCGAGCGAGGGTCATTGGGCGAGATCCGTTATGCTGAGAAGAGCGCTCATGATCGAAGTGACGAGAGCGCCGACGAGAACGCTGACGACGACGATGGCCGCTGGGCCGATCGCGCCCATGAGCCGATCGAGCCCGGCGCCGAGCCGATGCTCGTAGAAATGCGTCGCATGGGCGGCGATCGCGGGCAGATCGCCGGTCTCCTCGCCGATCCGCAGCATGCGGACGGCGAGCGGCGGAAGCAGCCGCGTTTCGGCGAGCGCGTCGGCGAAACGGCGGCCGCTGCGAACCTGCTCGTGTATCCTGTCGATCGCCGCGACCGATTGTGGCTCCACTACGACATCACGTAAAATTTTCAATGTCGTCGGCAAGGACACGCCATTGCCTAGAAGAAGGCCGAGCGCTCCGATGACACGCGTCGTGCGCCAATCCTGCATAGGGCCGGCGACGCCCGGAACGCGCCCGGCCCAGGAGATCGCCGCGGCGCGCGCGCCCGGCCGCGAGAAGACGTAGAGCAGCCCCAGCGCGAGCGCCCCGCATGCGGCGAGAAAAGAATAGAGATTGGCGTGCAGCCAGGCGGAGGCCGCGAGCACGAAGGCGACGCCTCCATTCAATCGATTGCCGAGATCGTGAAAGACGGGCTCGAACTGCGGCACGACATAGAGCAGAAAGAAAAACAGCACGAGCAGCGCCGCGCCGATGAGAAACAGAGGATAGCGAATGGCCGAGCCGACGCGCTCGGAGAGCAGCTCGCGCCGCACGCGATCCTCGACGATTGCGGCGAGCACCGCTTGCAGCTTGCCAGAGGCTTCGCCAGCGCGCGCCATGGCGATATAGGCGGGATCGATGATTTGCGGGTATCGTTCCAACGCCTCCGCGAAACTCTCGCCCGAGGAGATCATCGAACGAAGCCCTGTCGCAAAGCGTTGAATAGGCTTGCTCGCATCCTCCGCCAGCGTCTGCAGGGCCGCGTCCAGCGTGAGGCCCGCGCCGACGAGCAGCGCCAATTGCCGTAGAAAGATCGTGACGTCACGCGCCGGCGCGCGCATGCCTCCAGTGGAGGCGGCGCCGAGCGTCTTTCGAGACGCAACCTCCGCCTCTATGGGCAGATGACCGAGATATTCGATGCGTCTCAGCACTTCTTCGCGTGTCGCCGCTTCGACCTCGCCGGCCACCATTTCTCCGGTTTGCGTCACTGCGCGATAGCGAAATTGCGGCATTCTAGAGACTCATGGTGACGCGGAAAATCTCGTCGATCGTCGTCTGGCCGGCGCGGCATTTGGCGACGCCGTCCTGCGTCATAGACGTCATCCCCTCGCCTTTCGCGACATTCTCCAATTCATGACCATCGACTTTCGGCCCGATGGCGGCCCGCAGCGCGGCCGAAGCCTCGATGACCTCGAAGACGCCCTTGCGGCCGCGAAAGCCGGTGAAATTGCACCACTCGCATCCTTTCGGACGATGCAGAATCTCGCCGGCGCGGAAGCCGAGCGCCGAATAGCGCGCGTCGGCTTCCAGGACGGCCTCGGTGAGCTCATGCGGCTCCTTGCAATCTGGACAGAGGATGCGCACGAGGCGCTGGCCGACGACGGCGCGCACGCAAGAGGCCAGCAGAAAGCTCTCGACTCCCATATCGATGAGGCGCGTGATCGCGCCCGCCGCCGTATTCGTGTGCAAGGTCGTCAGCACCAAATGGCCGGTGAGCGCCGCGTGAACGCCGATATGGGCCGTTTCGCCGTCGCGCATCTCGCCGACCATGATCACATCCGGGTCCTGGCGCAGAAAGGAGCGCAATGCGGCCGCAAAGGTCAGGCCTATTCCCGGATGGATCTGCATCTGATTGACGCCCGGGATTTGGTATTCGACCGGGTCCTCGACAGTGAGAATTTTGCGAGTCGGCTCGTTGATCTCGGAAAGCGATGCGGCGAGCGTCGTCGTCTTGCCGGAGCCGGTCGGCCCGGTGACGATTATCATGCCGAAAGGCGCCTGCAATGTTCGACGCAATATGGCGCCGTCGCGCTGCGACAGGCCGAGCTCGCTCAGCGCGACGACGCCGGCGCCTTTGCGCAGGAGACGGATGACCGCGCCCTCGCCATAGAGATTGGGCGAGGTCGCGACGCGTAGATCGATCTCCGCGCCGCCGACAACGATACGCGCGCGACCGTCCTGTGGCAGGCGCCGCTCGGTGATGTTCAGGCCCGCCATGATTTTGAGGCGCGACAGCAGGCCCTTGGCCATGCTCGTCGGCGGCGCCGGCGCGGGCTTCAACAGCCCATCGACGCGCATGCGGACCTGCAAAGCTCCGGCGAATGGCTCGATATGCAGATCTGTAGCGCGCTGCTCGACCGCGAGGCGCAGCAGATCGTCGAGCGCGCGCACCACGGGCGCGCCGCGTGCGAGGTCGCGAAGATCGTCGAGATCGTCGGACGCGGCTTCGGCGCTCGCTGTCTCCTCGGGCTTCGTCGTCGTCTGCTCCTGCACGGAGCCGAGCGCAGCCTCGATCTCCTCCGCCGTCGCGACGGCGATGCGCGCGCCCCGCCCGAGCGCGGTCTCCACAGCCGAGCGCATCTCGTCCTCGAGAGGCGTGGCGATGGCGAGAACCAACTCGTCGTCGCGCATGAAGGGAAAGAGGCGCCCTTCCTTGAGAAAGCGCGTCGACAAATGCCCGCCGCCGAAGGTCGCGCCAGTGAGCCCGCCGCGCGTGACGCGCTCGCAAGAGTAGAACTTCGCGAGCTCGTCGGCGAAGGCCGACGCCGATAGCTTCGTCGCGCTCGCCCAATCGAATTCGGCGGAGGCCTCGCTCCCATTGGCGCGCCGGACGGGCTCCAACGCGTCAGCCTCGCGAAGCCCGCTCTCATGGGCGAGATAATTCAAGAACGCTTCGCGGGACATCGAATTCACGTCGCCAGCCAATGCAAGATTCTTGCGCAACCGTCATATGGTATTTATACATAGCGAAGCCGTTGCGCAAGCGAATTAGCGGCGCGAATCTTGCTCGATAAGGCTTGTCGAGTCCTACGCAATATATGAATGCTCTATAGGTAGTGGTGTCGGAGTGCATAGAGTGACGCGAGTTTTTCGGTTTCGGACGGCGCATCCCGGGACGCTTCTGTTCCTGATCGCGGTCTTGTTGCAGGCCTGCTCTTCCTCCGAGCAATTGATGGGGATCGGTCCCGGCGACAGCGTCGATGTCGCCCGCATGAAGGACTTCTCCGCCTATTTTCCGACGACGAGCTCTGGCGGCTCGCGGCTCGACAAGAGCGCCGCCAGACCCGCTCTCTATCCTGGCGCGGCGGACGCTTCGCCAAAGCGCTCATCGGGCGAGGCGCCGACGGATCCCGGCGTGACGTCGCGCGGCGATGAAATAGAAATGAATTTCGAGCAGGCGGAAATTCAGGCGGTCGCCAAAGCGCTGCTCGGCGACGCGCTCGGCCTCGACTTCACCATCGATTCGCGCGTCCATGGCGCGATCACCATTGTTTCGGCGGGCCCCATCCCGAAAAAAGACGTTCTGTCCACATTCGAAAATGCAATCCGCATGTCCAACGCCGCGCTTCTCCGCGAGGGCCGGATCATTCGCATCGTTCCGCTTTCGGAAGCGAATGGAGCAGGGACGACCGCGATCGGTTCCGTGCAGCCGGGCTATGGCGTCACAATCATCCCGCTGCACAACACCTCGGCCGTCACGCTCGCCAAAACGGCGGAGAATTTTCTCGCGCGCGCCGGCGCCATCCGCGCCGACGCCGCGCGCAATCTTCTTCTCGTTCATGGAACTTCGAGTGAACGCCAAGCCGTCGTCGACATGGCCTCCGGTTTCGACGTCGAATGGCTGCGCAATCGTTCGGTCGGCATATATCCGCTGAAATCCACCTCTCCCGACAATATCATCCGTGAGCTCGAGCGAATATTCGACACGGGCGAAACCGGCCAGGGCGCCGGAACGATCGCCTTTCAGCCCATGCCCCGGATGAACGCCGTTCTCATCGTGACCCGCAATCGCCAGCTTCTCGAACGCGCGACCCTATGGCTGCGGAGGCTCGATCGATCGGATGTGAGCGGATCGACGGTGCGCGTCTATCAGCTCGTCAATGGCAATGCGACGCGCATCGCAAAGATCTTGAACGAGATATTCGTCGGCAAGGGCGCGGGCCAGGCGACGGATTCCGCTGCGAGCCAGCTCGCGCCTGGAACCAACGCCGCCCAAACCAAGCTCGATCAGCTTTCGACCGGCAGCAGCTTCTCGGGAAACGGAAGCGCTTCGGCGACTGGCTCACAGAATGGCGCGAACGGACAACAGTCCGCCGCCGGCTCCGGCGGAGGCAATCCGATCTCGGCGGCCTTCGGCAATTTCGCCGAGCAGAAGAATGCCGAAAATGAAGAGAAAAGCAATGGCGTCGGCGTCTCCGGCTCGCTGCCGAAGGGCGTATTCCAAAACATGCGCATCACGGCCGACAACGCCAACAATTCCATTGTCGTCTACTCGAGCCAAGACGACTATCTCGTCGTCGAGCGGTCGTTGCGCGCGCTCGACAAGCCGCAGATGCAGGTTTCGATCGAGGCGACGGTCGCGGAAGTGACGCTGAACGACGATCTGCAATATGGCGTGCAATATTATCTCGGAAACTCTTCGAGAGCCAATGGTTCATTGACGAACGCGACGACCGCCGCCGCGACCTCCTCGTCCTCCACCACCTCCTCCACGACGGATGTCGTATCGAACCTCGTCCTTCAACGCGTGCTGCCGGGCTTCAATTTGCTGCTGGGACCAGAGACGCAGCCTCATGTGGTGCTGAACGCCTTGACGACGCTGACCAGCGTCAAAGTGCTGTCCTCGCCCTCGCTCGTCGTATCGGACAATCAGCCGGCGCTTCTGCAAGTGGGCCAGCAAGTCCCGATTTCGACCGGATCGGCGACGGTGCTGTCGACTTCCAACACCATCGTCAACTCGATTCAAATGCGTGACACCGGCGTCATTCTGAAAGTGTGGCCACATGTGCACGCCAATGGCGTTGTCCAGCTCGAGGTCGAGCAAGAAATCTCCAATCCAGTGAGCTCGAGTCTAACTCCGACGATCTCACAGCGGCGCGTGCATTCGACGGTCTCGGTCCGAAGCGGGCAGACAGTTCTGCTCGGCGGCCTGATCAGCGAACAGGAGAATAACGTCAAGGACGGCATTCCTGGCCTTCGGCATCTCACCTATCTCGGCGATCTGTTCGGCAGCACGACCCGGAACAAGGATCGTTCCGAAATCATCATTTTCATCAAGCCCCGCATCATTCGTGACTCACTGGACGCTCAAGGCGTCGCCGAGGAGTTCCGTTCGCGCCTCGATATGATGCGGAGCGCGCCTTTGGTGGTGACTGGCAATGATGCGACGAGAATTCGCAAGTGAGTCAGCCCGAAGGGCTCTGGCGCAAATGGCGGGAGACGGACGGGCATGCTGGCTCGATACGAGGAACGAATTTCCGTGGTGAAGCACGATGTTGAGCTCGACGATCTTCTCAAAGGCCGGCATGGCGATCGCGAGATCATCGCTCTGTGTGCGTCGGTATCTGCGCTACATACTCAGTTTTCGCGGCCTTCACGGACGCTTTGCGGGCCGCCTCAAAAACGTCGCTATCAGAAAATGACTCGCCTATTTTGGCGCCTATGCGAGGACCGGCGCTCGTACCGCCTTATCTCGCCCGCAGCAGATTGAGGCGCTGTCTGCTCAGCGCGCCCAGGGCGAGCGACCTAGCTCCGGCTATGTCGAGCCACAGAGCGGCAATGCCATAGGCGAGGGCCCCGCTCGCTGCCAGCACAGTGAAAGACACGCCGCTTCGACCGGGTAGCAATGTCTCGACCGCGAGCACCGCTAACGTCATGATTGCGCTGGCGGAGATGACCCGTAGCAGCGGGCCTAAGAGCAACGGCATCGGATGGGCATGGCGTGTCATCGCGAAGGCGACGAGTAATCCGACGCCCTCCGCCAGCACGAGAGAAATCGCCGCGCCGGGCAGTCCGAAGGCCGCGGTCAGCGGCCAAAGGGAGCAGATGTTGACAGCGAGCGTCGCCGCCCCGTGAGCGATCGTCAGCTCCGGACGCTTGGCGAGGTGAAAGCTGATGTGGACATATGAATTCGAGATCGACGAGAACAGCCAGGCGAAGGCCAGGATCGGCATGATCGTCGCTGCAGTCTCGCGAAAGGCCGGCCCGAGCAGAAACGAAGCGAGATGAGGGCTTGTCAACGCCGCGCCTATCGACACGGGCAGCAAGATAGCGAGCAGAAGTTCCCCGGATTCCTCGAGGTGAAGACGCGCGGCGTCCTCGTCTCCCTCGGAGAGCGCGCGCACCGCGAGAGGGATGGCCGCCGCCGCGACGGCGCTGGAGGGGATGAGGATGATCTGGCGGATGAGATCCGCCGAGGCGCCATAGAGGCCCGCGGCGCTATCGCCTAGCGACCATGCCACGAACAGCCGATCGAGCGAGCTGTGGAAGGTGAAGACGAAGCCGGAAATCGTGATCGGAGCTCCGAGACGAAGGAAGGTCTTCAGCTTCGAGCGATCGATCGGCGCGATCGGCCGCGTCCAGATCGCTGGCGTCGAATAGGCGATCGCCACGAAATAGGCCGCGGCGGCCATTGCCAGCTGACCAACGCCGCCGCCGCCGAGCCCGGTCACGACGAGGCAGAGCCCGAAGGCTGCGACCGAACGCAATATCGAGGAGAGGACATAGGCTCTCGTCTGCAACCGCGACTTCAATAATTCCTGGCCGAGCTCGAACAGGCTGAGGCCCAGCGAAAACACCAGCGCGCAGGCCGCGCGCGCCGGGGACAGCCCGGAAAAATAGGCGACGCCGGCGACCGCCACGGGCGCCACGGCCGCCGAAAGACCATACGCGGCCAACGAGGTCGCGCGGACGTCGACGCCATCCCCCTCGGACTGAAAGCGCATGGCCGAATAGCGCACCCAGGTGAACAGCACCGCGGAAACGAAGCCGCCGACGCTGACGCCGACCACATAGACGCCATATTCGGCGGGATCGAGCAAGCGCGTGAAGGCGACGGCGCTCAGAAAGCCGAATATTCCCGAGACGGCGCTCGCAGTCAGATAGTGCGACGTATGGCGAAACAGCATTTTCGGCTCGATCTCTCCAGATTATGTGCTTTTCCAGCGCCTTGTCGCGTGAACCGGGCTCCTGCCGGACGAGCCGCGCGCGTGAGCGCCGACAAATCCTAGCCGCGGACATCTCGTATTCGGTAACGCGAGCCGCGCAACTCGCGTGCCAAAACCAGAATCGAGGAGAAAACACGCGCTATCAGCGGCGATCGGCCGAAAGCGGATCGGTTACGGCCGATCGCCTGTGCCGATATGACACGGCCGACTCCTCCGCGGCCTCAGGGGCGAACCAGATCGCGGATCGCGCGATAGAGACGCCGCGCTCTCGTTTTCTCCCGGAGCGCGTCGCTCCAATCGATCATGCTCGAATTGACGTCGTAATCCCCCCTCTGCGCATCCGGAATATCGCCGGCGACGATGCGGGCGATGAGGTTCGGCAGCTCTCGATAGAAGGCTTCCGAACGATAGGGGGGATGCAGCGAATACATGCCCTTTCCCGATCCGAGAAAGTCGATGCGGCGCAGTCCGTGGCGCCTCATGGCCGCGGTAAAGAGCTCCTCTGCCGGCAGTGACAGCGGCGATTGGCGGTAGATCCGCGCTCGAAGCCGACGCTTCGCGCTCGGCCGCACGATCTCGAGCGCGCCGACGCGCGCATCGAAGCGTCGCTGGTCGAGAACGAAAATGCGCGTGCTCACGCTATGGAAACCATAGGCAGGGTAATCGGCGGCAAGGCGCGTCGGCCTCGGCAGCGCGTCGCTTCCGGGAAAATAGCGATGCAGATCGGCGAGCGAGCCGTCGACCGTCGGCGGTCCGGGCAATGGACTGGCGAATAGCGCATCGGGCGTCCGCTCGAGCCAGCCGATGGCTTCGTCGAGCCAGGCCTGGCTTCCCCCACCAAACAGCATGTCGCTGTCCATATGCAGGATATAATCGGCATCCGCGCGGAGCAGGCCGTAGAAATAGGCGTGTAGCGGCCCGCCATCATAAGCTTTTTCCGGGACGTCCGCGTTGGAATCAAAATAGCGCCGCCGTACGGCCTCGCGCGCCTCGGGAGAATAGTCGACCTCCACGATCTCGAGATTGGAAAAACGCGCCGCGAATGTCTCGATATGATCGAAAAGCTGTCTACGATACTCGTCATAGCTCGCGCCGCGGTA
Source organism: Methylosinus sp. C49 (assembly GCF_009936375.1). Classification (GTDB taxonomy): domain Bacteria; phylum Pseudomonadota; class Alphaproteobacteria; order Rhizobiales; family Beijerinckiaceae; genus Methylosinus. The sequence goes on from NZ_AP022335.1 coordinate 140,636, forward strand.
ACGGCCAGTGAGACTGCGCTTCGTGTCGATGGTCAGTGTGACACGCTCGACCTGACGGCCCCAGACCTCGAGCTCGTGTCCGAGCGTGTGCGCCACATGGCGAGCATCGAGCGGATGCATATTGATTTGCAGAGCTGATCGAGCGGTCATGACAGGCCTTTTCGAGAATGATCTACGTCAGATCGGATCGGCGCGCGCGGTTACGCCGTCCTGCCGGTGAAGCGGTCGATCGTCTGCATGAACGGTTTGCGTCCGAAGTCGCGATCGAGCGGAAGCGGCCGGTTGGGCAGACCGTCGCGGCGCGGGAACATATAAGGAATCCAGCTGTAGCGATCCGAAATGCCCCAGGTGAGCACGGCGTCGAGCGGGCCGGCCGCGGTCACCGTAGCGAGAAGATCGCCGACTTGGCGGGCGACGATCTGGTCTCGCTCGAGGGGAGACGGCGGCAGCTCGTTGTCGAGGACGTCGAGCTCCGTGATCAGCACCTTTACTCCCGCCGCATGGAGCTCGCCGACGAAGCGCCCGAGACCGTCGCGATCGATCGCCTTCGCCCCGCGTAAATGACATTGCAGGCCCACCGCATGGAGCGGCGCGCCGGCGTCCAAGAGGCGGAAGACGAGATTGCGGAACGCCGCCCGCTTCGCCGGAAAATGCTCGTCGCCGAATTCGACGTCATATTCGTTGAGCGCCAGCTGCGCCTGAGGATCGGCGGCGGCCGCCGTCCGAAACGCGAGCGCGAAGTGACGATCGCCGAGCAGCTCGAACCAGAGCGATGGGCGACGATCCGTCGGACGGCGCGCGACGTCTGGAATCGCTTCGTTGACCACGTCCCACGAACGGATGCGCCCGCGGTAACGGGAGACGACCGTTTCGATATGGTCGACGAGCGCGCGCTCCGCTTTCGCCGGCGTGTCGATCGCCTTCGTCCACTCCGGCATCGAAGCATACCAGACGAGCGTATGGCCGCGCATGGAGAGCCCGTTGCGCTGCGCGAACGACATCAGCGAATCGGCGCGCTCGAAAGCGAAGGTCGAGGCGTTCGGCCGCAACCTGCTCCATTTCAACTCGTCGACGGGCACGATCAAACTGCACAGCTCGGCGATCGCCGCCCCGAGGCGCGGATCGGAATCGAGATCGGCCAGTCCGAGCGCCGCGCCATAGGGCACTCGCCGCTGCGCTTTCCTCGACGAGGACGTCGCCGCATTCGCAGCTGCGGGCGTCGCCGCGAATGCCGCGGCTCCGAGGCAGGAGGTCAGGACGTTGCGTCTGTTCCACTTCATGAAGAAGCAATCTCTCTTTGAGAAGAACGTGGCTTCGGATGGCCATCGCAGCAAAATTCGATCCAGCAGCGGCCGACCTGAGGAAAACCGCGCCAAAGCGGACTTGGTCCGACTCGAACGCCAGAACACGCAGAAATTGGTCTAGTGGTTGCTGCTTCCGACCGGCATCCGCCCGAAACGGTTCTTTTTGATACAGGTTCGGGTTCAGCTGGAACGAGTTTGGAAGGTGATGTGAATGAGCGTCAGCGTGGTCATTCCAGTCAAGAACGGCGCGCGCTTCATCGCAGAAGCGGTCGAGAGCGCCTGCGTCCAAGCCGAGGTCGGGCTGATCGTCGTGGTCGATGACGGCTCCTCCGACAGCACCGTCGATATCGTCCGCGCCATGAGCGATCCGCGCATTGTTTTGATCGAGAATGCTCGGCAAGGTGTTTCCGCCGCACGTAACTCGGGTCTCGACGAAGTGGTGTCGAGAGGCTGCTCGCACGCTGCCGCATCCTGGGTCGTTTTCCTCGATGCCGACGATCGCTTGCGCTCGGGCGCGGTGTCCCAATTGCTTGCCGGCGTCGATGACGATTGCGTCGCGGTCTACGGCGACTACGATCGGATCGATGAGAACGGAGCGTTCATCGGGCGCCGACGATTCATCCGCGGCAAGCGCAAACCCAGCGGAGACCTCCTCGGACGGATTCTCGCTGGAAACTTTCTGGTCAACGGCGGCGTGATGCTGATCCGCATCGACGTCTTTCACAGTATCGGTGGTTTCGACGAGACGCTTCGCCACTGCGAAGATTGGCACGCATTCTGCCGATTGGCGGCAACCGGCCGGATCGTCTGGCGGCCGAACGCCCATGTGCTCGATTATCGCGTTCACCGTCGCGGTACGATGATGGACCCATCTATCGACTATCGCCGATATGAGACGGCATTGGAGCGCGTTTTCGCGGATCCGCTGATCTGCGGACGCTTCGACTCCCGTCGACTGGCGCGTCTGCGCCGCAGATCAGAAGCGCATCTGCGCACCTATCTCGCTTGCCAGACGTTCCGCTCTGGAGCCTATCTGCGGGCAGTTCGCCAAGCAACACGAGCGATTATGGCGCTTCCATCGCACGCGCCGAAGGTCGTGCTTCGACTGGTCGGGGCCGCAGCAGGAATTTAGAGCGCATCCCCATCGGACGCCCGCTCGCCTTCCACGGGCACACAGGAGAATAGAAAGTGTCGGGTTCTCAGACCGAATCGAAGGTTGCAGCAGTCGTCTGCGTTCCAACATTTCGCCGCCCGATGCATCTCGAAAAGACGCTCGCCTCGCTCGCCCATCAAGCCGAGGGCGTGAATTTCGCGGTCGTGGTCGTCGAAAACGACAACGAACGTCGCGAAGGCGAGGCCGTCGCAGACGCCTTTTTGAAATCGGGGGCGCTTCGAGGAGTGTGCGTCGTCGAGCCACAACGGGGAAATTGCCGGGCGATCAATCGCGCCTTCGAAACTGCTCTCGATAGTTTCCCGAGCGCCGAATTCATTCTCATGATCGACGATGACGAGATTGCGAGCCCATTATGGCTTCTGGAGATGGCGGGTGGGGCGCGACAGAGCGGCGCCGACATCGTCGGCGGGCCGGTCGTTCGCTCCTTCGAGACCGCTCCCGATCGCGCGGCCATGCTTCATCCGGTGTTCGACCCAGGGCTTTCTTTCTCCCGTTTCATTCCCTCGCTTCTCGGCTCAGGAAATTGTCTGATCCGACGCCATGTGTTCGAATCCTTCGACGCCCCTTACTTCGACCTCCGATTCAATTTTCTCGGCGGCGGCGACATGGATTTCTTCAATCGATGCCGCCTGAAAGGATTCACCACCTATTGGAGCAATGATGCGATCGTGACCGAGAGCGTTCCGGCGCAGCGCATGGAGGCCGGCTGGATCCTGCGCCGCGGCCTCGCCATTGGCGCAATCAACTATCAGATCGACTGCAAGCGCTATCCGAGCCGTCTCGGTCGCTCACTGATCTTCATCAAGAATTTCTTTACGCTCCCTCTCTCGGCGTTGCGCGCTGTCTCGATGTTTCAGCGAACGCGCTGCCTATTGCCGACATTGCATCCGATCTGCGTCGCCACGGGACGCAATCTCGCGGCGTTCGGCTTTTCACCCAGCCCATATAAGCAGCCGAGCAGACCGAACGCACCGCCGAGAGACTTACCCCACCCGTCGCTGTGACGTCGCCGCGCACGCACAAGATGGCGCAGTTCTGGTGCAAACGACGCGAGAGAGTGGCGGCTCCTTTCGCGATCTCGACGATCTGAACGCGCAGCTTCGGAAATGGCTCGACACGCGGTCGGAATCGTCCTGCCTGCATTGATCGGCGTCGAGCCGGGCCTCACGCCGCTCGCTGCGGCGGGATTTTCCATCTCCAAATCTTGGCGATCGGCTTCCATATCATGCGCGGTGAGACGAACGCGTTGTCGACGAATCTTCCTCTCCTCGGCCTATCGCTGTTCGTGCTGTGGGGCTGGATCAGGCGGCCGCCTGTCGCGTCACGCGGCAGGTGAGGCGCTCGGGATCGACACGCACGCCTCGCAACTGCAACGCCGAGCCATGCGCGCCGCCCTTTCATTTCGGAATGGCGGCGCGCTCAGCGTTTCATCGGCGACGTTTCGACCCGTATCGACGCCGCCCAGGCCGACGCGGCAGCGCGGCGGTTCGCCCGACTCGTCGAGAAGGCGGGAATGGCGACGTCACGCCTCTTGCGCCGCCAACGTCGCTGGATGCGCGACGCTGCGGCTCGGCCTCACGCGAAAGACGCCCAAAACGGAGACGAAGAACGCCGGCACGAAGAAGATCGCCAGAAGCGTCGCCGAGAGCATGCCGCCGACCACGGCGGCGCCGATCGCAATGCGGGCGGCCGAACCTGCTCCCGTCGCCACGACCAGAGGCAGCGTGCCGACGACGAAGGCTATGGACGTCATCAAGATCGGCCGCAACCTCTCTCCGGCCGCGGCGATCGCGGCGTCCTCGAGCGTCGCTCCCGCGTCGAAGAACGCCTTCGCAAACTCCACGATCAGGATCGCATTTTTCACTGCGAGACCGACAGTCGTGAGAAGGCCGACCTGAAAATAGACGTCATTGGCCAGTCCGCTTCCCAGCGTCGCTACGATCGAGCCGATGACGCCGAGCGGGACCACCAGAATGACGGCGAGAGGAATAGTCCAGCTCTCGTATAGAGCCGCGAGACAGAGCAGCACCACGGTGAGCGAGAGGGCGTAGAGCGGGGCCGTCTGGGAGCCGGATTTCTGCTCCTCATAGGAGAGGCCAGTCCATTCGTAGCCGACGCCTGGAGGAAGCTTCTCGATGAGACGCTGCATCGCCGCCATAGCTTCGCCCGTGCTGTGGCCGGGCGCAGGGGAGCCGAGAATTTCGAAGGATGTGAGGCCATTGTAGCCTTCCACCTTTTGCGGGCCTGAGGTCCATTCGCCATCGACGAAGGCGTCGAACGGAACCATCTTGCCGGATGAATTGCGCACATGCCATCGGGCGAGATCCGAAGGGGACATTCGCGAGCTCGTGTCGCCTTGCACATAGACCTGCTTCACGCGTCCCGCTCGCAGGAACTGGTTGACATATTGCGAGCCGAGAGCGCCCTGTATGGCGACGTTGAGATCGCTGACCGAAACGCCGAGCGCATTGGCCTTCTCGCGATCGATCTTCAGCCTGTATTGCGGCGCATCTTCGAGGCCGTTCGGGCGCACGCCGGCGAGCGCGGGATCCTGCGCCGCCATTGCGAGCAATTGATTGCGCGCGGCGAGAAGCTTGTCATGACCGAGCTGGCCTCGGTCTTCGAGCTGTAGATCGAAGCCCGTGGCGTTGCCGAGCTCCATCACGGCCGGCGGCTGGAAAACGAACAGGCGGCCGTCACGGCTGCCGGCGAAACGCCGCATCACGCGGCCTGCGACCGCCGCGCCGCTCTGCGCAGGATTCGGCCTCGCCGACCAGTCCTTCAGCTTGATCGCCGCAAAGCCGGCGTTCTGCGCTTGTCCGCCGAAATTGAAGCCGGAGACGGTCAGCACCGATTCGACATTGTCCTTTTCAGCCGTCAGAAGATATTCCGTCAGTTGCTCGTTCATCCGCGCCGTTTGCTCGGCGGTCGCGCCAGTCGGCATGGTCACTTGGCCGAACAAGAGCGCCTGGTCCTCTTCGGGAAGAAAGCCCGTCGGCATGCGGCCGAACATCACGATCACAGCTGCGGTGATCGCGATGAAGATCAGAAGGCGGGCGCGCGAATGAGCGATCAAATTATAGACGCCGTTCTTGTAGCGCTCGTTGACGCGATCGAACATCGCATCGAACCATTTGGAAAAGCCGGTTTTGCGCTCGCGCGCATGCGCGCTGCTCCGCAACAGAGTCGCGCAGAGAGCCGGAGTGAGAATCAGCGCCACGAGCGCGGAGAGCGTCATCGCGGACACGATCGTCACAGAAAATTGGCGATAGATGACGCCGGTGGAGCCGCCGAAAAACGCCATGGGAAGGAACAACGCCGAGAGCACCAGCGCGATTCCGACGAGGGCGCCGGATATCTCGTCCATCGACGCGCGTGCGGCTTCGCGTGGCGACAAGCCCTTCTCGCTCATGAGCCGCTCGACATTTTCGACGACGACGATGGCGTCATCGACGAGGAGGCCGACGGCGAGCACCATTGCGAGCATGGTCAGCGTGTTGATCGAATAGCCGAAGGCGGCGAGCACGCCGAAGGTGCCGAGCAGCACGATCGGCACGGCGATCGTCGGAATGAGGGTCGCGCGGAGATTCTGCAGAAAGACCAGCATGACCAGGAAGACCAGCGCGACGGCTTCGAAGAGAGTCTTCACGACTTCTTCGATCGAGAGCGTGATGAAGGGCTCGGTGTCGAGCGGATAAGCGAGCTTGAGACCAGGCGGGAAGAACTGCTCGAGACGCGCGAGCTCGGCGCGCACCGCGGACTCCGTGGAGAGCTGGTTGGCTCCCGGGGCGAGCTTCAGCGCGAGAGCGCCGAATGGCTTGCCGTTATAGAGAGACGCCGTGGAATAGGATTGCGCGCCGATTTCGACGCGCGCGACGTCCCGCAATCGGACTTGCGAGCCGCTGGGATTCACCTTGAGCAAAATATTTTCGAATTGCTCGGGAGTCTCGAGCCGGGTCGGTCCGATGATGGCGGCGTCGAGCCTGTTTCCTCGGCTGGCCGGCAGCCCGCCGAGCTCGCCCGACGACACTTGCACGTTCTGCGCGGTGAGCGCGCTCGTCACATCGCCGACGGTCATCGAATATTTATAGAGCTTGTCCGGGTCGAGCCAAATGCGCATGGCGTATTCGGATCCGAAGGACGTGAAGTCGCCGACGCCCGTGATGCGGGTCAATGGATCCTTGAGATTGGAAGCGACATAGTCATCTATGTCGATGGCCGACATGGCGCCGTCGTCAGAATACACGCCGACGATCATCATGAAGCTTCTGACCGATTTGTTGACCTTGATTCCTTGCTGAGTCACCTCGGTCGGCAGAGTCGGCTGGGCGAGAGACAGCTTGTTCTGGACTTGCACCTGCGCGATGTTCGGGTCCACGCCCTGCGCGAATGTCAGGTCGATCTCCATCGAGCCATTGGATTGCGCGCTCGACGCAACATATTCCAAGCCGTCCAGGCCGGACATTTGCTGGAGAATGGGTCGGACGACGGTATCCATGACCGTCTGCGCGGAGGCGCCGGGATAAGTGACGGTGATCGAGATCTGCGGCGGCGCGATGCTGGGATATTGTGCGATCGGAAGCCGAAAGATCGAGATTCCGCCGAGCAGCATCACGATCAGGCCGAGCACCCATGCGAAGACCGGACGGTCGATGAAGAAACGTGACATCGAGGGCGCTCCCGCGGTGAAAGCCGGCTCAGGATTTATTGTCGGCGCCGACGGCCGCATCTTCGACCGCTATGGGTCGAACGACGTCGCCTGGACGAATGTTCTGCAATCCATCGACAATGACGCGTTCGCCTGCGTGTAGACCGGCGGTGACGATCCATTTGTCGCCGATGGCCTGACCCGTTTGTATGATGCGTAGGCTTGCCTTGTCGCCGTCTCCGATCAGGAGGACGGTCGCGTCTCCATGCGTATTGCGGGACACGGCCTGCTGCGGGATCAAAACGCCGTTTCGATCCATCCCTTCCTGCAAGGTGGCGTGCACATACATGCCCGGCAACAAGAGGTGCTTAGGATTGGGGAAGATGGCCCTCATGAGAACTGTCCCCGTTCCCTCGTCGACCGTGACCTCCGAGAATTGCAGCTTGCCCGTGAGCTCATATGCGCTGTTGTCTTCGAGCTTCAAAGTGACCTTTGCCGCGCCGCGGCCGACGCTTTCGATCTCGCCGCTCGCGAGCGCCTTCCGCAGACGCAATAAAGTCGTCGCCGATTGCGTCACATCGACATAGATCGGATCGAGCTGGGTGACGGTCGCGAGCATGGTGCTCTGATTGGCGGTCACGAGCGCGCCCGGCGTGACCGTGGATCGCCCGATGCGGCCGGAGATGGGCGCCAGAACTTTCGTGTAGGCGAGGTTGATTTTCGCTTGTGCTATGCTGGCCTGCGCGATCGCGATATCCGCCTCGGCCTGCTGCGCCGCCGCCACTGCATCCTCCAAATCCTGCTTGCTGACCGCTTTCATCGAGGACAGCGATCTGTAACGGGCGGCTTTGGCGTTTGCTGCGACCAGCGTCGCCTGATTGCGCGACAATGTGGCGACCGCGCTGTCATAGGTCGCTTGATAGAGCGCAGCGTCGATCTGGTAGAGCTGTTGGCCTTCCTTGACCTCACTGCCTTCTTCGAACAGCCGCTTGAGCACGACTCCATTGACCTGCGGCCGCACGTCCGCGGTCAAAACGGCCGTCGTGCGGCCGGGCAATTCCGTCACGCGAGCGATCGGCTGCGAGCGGACGACGATAAAGCCCGCTTGCGCGGGCGCAGGCGACGGCTGTGCGCCGCCTGCTTGGCCGCAGCTCGCGAAGAATGTGATCGAGAGCAGCCATAGGAAACGGCCGAAGAGACCCGCCACGCGTTGGCGCGACGACGACGGAGCCCTCTGGGCGGCGATAGGCGACTGAATTCGACGAGACATCGGGCTCATGCGGCTTTGCTCCAGAAGAATGCGGATTGCGGCGCGGCTATCGAGGCGAGGCGTTGGAGACACGTTTCCGTCAATGTGGAGCGTCCCCTGGCTCGGCGACCGAGCGGGCAGTCGAGAGCGGCGCCGAAATGGCGCGACCGAACATTTCCGCGAACTGTTCGAGAAGCCGGTTCGTCCGGTCGGGGGATGTCTGCAGGAGCTCGCGATGGATGAAGCCCAATTCGAAACTCAAGCCGAGCAGCATTTCGGCGGCGGCGCCGATATCGAGGTCGGGATCGGCCATTCCGGCATAGACGTAGCGAGCGAGTCTCGATTCGAGACCGCTCTTGACGTCTTCGCGGATCCAAATGCGGTTGAATCGGGCCTTGAAGGCTTCGTCGAGCAAGGCTCTCGAGATCACGATGCGAATTCGGTCGGAACGTTCCGATATTTTCTCGACAGAATGCGCGAGCATTTCTCGCGCTTCCTGCGCCAAGCTCGAGCAGAGCGGCCGCCCCAAAAAGAGCGCCGCATCGGAGCGGTCCTCCTCCTTGTCGAGAATGGCCAGCAACAGCCCTTCCTTGCCATTGAAATAGCGCTGAATCAGAGACTCCGAGCAACCCGCGGCGTCGGCGATCGCGCGCGTCGTCGCTCCCTCGTAGCCGCATTCGGCGATGACCGTCACGGCGGCCGCCATGAGAGCGTCCTTGGTCGCTTGGCGGTCGCGGGCTCTCGGCTTGTTGACAGTGGCGACGGACAAGGCGCGCTCCATTAGATTACGTATGTGAACGCACACATATTATGTGCAAGGTCTTGTGTCAACGCAATTATAGTACTGCTACTGCTGAAGCGCTCACCTCACAAAGGCGTCGACTCTAGCGCGGCTGTGGGTTCCAAGCGGATCGGCAGGTGAAGATTGTGTTTCAGACCGCTTATGGGGTCGAAAGTGATCCGACCAGCCCCTATCGTCGCGCCGAGCTCGTGCTCGAAAGAGCGGGCGCGCCTTTCACCATCCTTCGCCCCAATTGGTTCTCGGATAATTTCCACACGTTCTGGCTGCCGGCCATTCGTCATGGAATCATCGCCCTGCCCGCGGGGGACAGCAAATCGTCCTTCGTCGACACACGCGATATCGCCGATAGCGCCTTTGCGGCGTTGACCTCCTCGAGATTCGACGGGCGGGGATTCACGCTCACCGGCCCCGAGGCGCTCGGCTACGCCGAGGCCACGGCAATTCTGGCGAAGGCGATCGGCAAGCCGGTCGAATATGATCCGGTCTCGGACACGCAGTTCATCGCGATTCTCACCGGCGCCGGCATGCCGGAGGATTACGCTGCGCATCTCGCCGAGCTGTTCGCCATGGCGCGGAAAGGATGGACCGCCGCCGTCAACCGATCACGTGCAAGAGCTGACAGGCAAGCCCGCCCGCAGCCTCGCTGTCTACGCCGCCGACAATCGGGCGAAGTTCATCGGTTGATCGAAACGCAATTCCGGCTCGGTAAAAAACGCCGAACCGGCGCCATCCTCCATCCGAATTGTCGGGCGACCGTCGTTCGGATGGAGTTCCGGCAAGCGCGTCGCGCCTGCCGGTGCGTCAGGCGACGCGCTTCCGGCCTCCCGACGCAGCGACAACATCGAGCCGCCCCCCATCTAGCCAATCCCAGATCATTGTGGCGAACGCGCGGCGTCGTCGCCCAGAATCGAGCTGGCCCGACAACTTGCGCGCAGCATCAGCGGCATGAGCATAGATGCTCGCGAATATGTCTAATCTACCCGGAAAAAGACGCACATATTCGTGTCGATCGCGATCTGCAGTGGCAGGATATTCACCACCCACTCGGTCGTATGCAATTTCGTCGCCGTCTTCTCGGCAGTCCGCAATCTCTTCTTTCCATCCAGGCGTTCCGCCATTGCTTCAGGGCGATGGCAGAATGGAATTCCGTGACGACGGCCGCTCGAGATCAGCGTGCGTGGCGTCAACGCGCCTGTATCGAGTTTACGTGACATCGCCTCGCGGCTAAACTCGTCCTCCTCGAGGATCGGAGCTGATTGACGAAAAACGACACCAAAATTGCGTCAGAGCCAAAATTCATTGCCGATCAGGAAACTTTGCGCCACATCCTTCTCGTCAGTCGAGTTCGAAAGCGTTCCTGTAGTCGAGCGCCAGCTCGGGATTCTGTTCGCTCTTGTGCAGCACGCAATCGCCGACGGCCAGGAATTCGATGTCGGAGCCCATGAAGCAGCGAAAGGCGTCTTCCGGAGTCGAGACAATCGGCTCGCCGCGCACATTGAAACTCGTATTGATCAGGACCGGGCAACCCGTGAGCGTCTCGAAACGCGTCAAGAGCCGATGAAATCGTGGATTGGTTTCGACATGAACGGTTTGGATGCGGGCCGAATAGTCGACATGAGTGACGGCCGGAATATCCGAGCGCGGCACATTGAGCTTTTCGATGCCGAAGAGCGCTTGCTCGGCGTCAGTCATGGCGTGACGGTGGTCCGGCGTCACGTTTGCGACGAGCAGCATGTAAGGCGTATCGCAATCGATCTCGAACCACTCGGCGACGCGCTCGCGTAGCACCGAGGGCGCGAAGGGCCGAAAACTCTCGCGAAACTTGACCTTGAGATTGAGCGCCTTCTGCATGGTCGGCGAACGCGGATCGCCGAGGATCGAGCGTCCGCCGAGCGCGCGCGGCCCGAATTCCATCCGCCCCTGATGCCAGCCGACGGCCTTGCCGGCGACGAGCGCCTGCACGGTCTCCTCGATCAACGCGTCGTCGTCGACGACGAGGAAGTTCGCTCCCATCGCGGCGAGTCGGCGCTCTATGTCGGTCTGTTCGTATCGCGGCCCTAAAAAGGATCCTTTCATCGCATCCTCGCCAGGAGAAATGCGCCGGGGCTGCCTCTTTTGATGATGATAGGCTCCGAGTGCGGCCCCCAGCGCGCCGCCGGCGTCGCCCGCCGCCGGCTGGATGAAGATCGATTCGAATCGGCCATCGCGAAGCACCTTGCCATTGGCGACGCAATTGAGCGCGACGCCGCCCGCGAGACAAAGATTCTTTTCCCCTGTTTCAGACGCCAGCGACCGCGTCATGCGCAGCACGACCTCCTCCGTCACCGCCTGCACTGACGCGGCGAGATCCATGTGGCGCTGGTCCAGCGGTTGTTCGGGGAGTCGCGGCGGCCCACCGAAGAGACGATCGAACTTTTCACTCGTCATGGTGAAACCCGTGCAGTAGCCGAAGTAATCGAGATCGAGTCGAAACGAGCCGTCCGCTTTGACATCGATCAATTCGTCGAACATCAGCTTCGCGTATCGAGGCTCGCCATAAGGCGCGAGGCCCATCAGCTTATATTCGCCGGAGTTGACTTTGAAGCCCGTGTAATAGGTCAGCGCCGAATAGAGAAGGCCGAGCGAATGCGGAAAATGGATTTCCTTGAGAATCGACAAATCCGCTCCGTTGCCGAGCGCGACGGATGTCGTCGTCCATTCGCCGACGCCATCCATCGTGAGCACGACCGCACGCTCGAAACCGGATGGATAGAAAGCCGAAGCCGCATGAGAGAAATGGTGCTCGGAGAAGAGCAGCTTGTCACGCGCGGCCAGGCCTCGGTCGATGGAGTCGAGCTCTTTTGTCAGAATGTCGCGCTGAAAAATCTTCTCGCCGATCCAGAGCGGCATCGCCTCGCGGAAAGATGCGAAGCCGCGCGGCGCGAAAGCGAGATAGGTCTCGAGAAGCCGCTCGAACTTTATAAAGGGCTTCTCGTAATAGACGACATGGTCGATCTCGGCGCCGGTCGCGCCCGCCTGTTCCAGGCAAAAGCGTAACGCATTCGCCGGAAAAGCGGGGTCATGCTTGATGCGAGTGAAGCGCTCTTCCTGCGCCGCCGAGACGATCTCGCCGTCGTGAATGAGCGCTGCCGCGCTATCGTGATAGAAAGCCGAGACGCCCAGGATCAGCATGCTTGGCCTTAGAACAGTGTGTAGATGAAGGGCGCGACGACCGACCCCTGACTCAACACGAAAACCGCGCCGAACAGCATGAACAGGACGAGGAGCGGAATCATCCAGAGCTTCTTGCGCGTGCGCAGATAGGCGACGAACTCTTTCAAGAAGGCCATTGTATCCTCTTCAGAACTGTTGCTTCATAGAGTCTGGCGCAGGACCCGGCGGGTCGCGGCTGATCCAATAGGTCGACCGAGACGACGGTCGCAACCGGAGAATGTCGCTTCCGAGGGCCTTCAAAACGAGCGCGACGGGCCACACCGCGCCAAAGAATAGAAGCCCCAAGATAAACGGGCTCATCACGGCGTGTAGCGCCAGTCCCAGCTTGAACCACAGGCGGTTCAAAGGCGCTAGAGCGTCGGATTTGAAAAATGCGAGACTGCCGAAAAGCAGGCCTGTCGCGACGGACCACCACCGGATCGATTCCCCATGACGAAGCGCCGGCCAAAAGGCGACGGCGAGAAAAATGGCCGCGAACGCCAGTCCGAAGCTGCGATCGGAAGAGGCGACCAATCTACGATTGGCTTTCAGCGATTCATGTCCTGTCATCGAGCGATCTTCTCTGATTGGTCGCTCATGAGCGACGAGGCGATGTGGATGCGCGCGATCCGTCTGTCGCTCGCCTTCGGCAAGGTCGCCGCCGGCCGCGCACGTCGGATGTCCTTTCCATCATGGGCTTAGCCGACGTGACGCTCCGCCGTGTCAAATCGGAATTTACGCACACTGACGGGAGCCCCCTGGACAAAGAAAGCAGTATCCGACACTCATCCCCCGCAAGCCCAGACAACCTCTTCGAACGAGAATGGCGTCCCCCGAGGAGCGCGCCCCTCATCATTTCTTCCCGATCGACGCGAGCGCTTCCTCGAGCGCTGGCCGGAGATAGTCCGCGAATTTCTCTGCGCCTTTCGGAGTCGGATGAATGCTGTCGAAGAAATAGGCGCCGCCCTGCGGCCCATCGGCCACGGACGCCATGACGTCGGCGAGATCGAACGTCATCGCGCCGGCGAGACGCGCCGCCTCGAGATAGGCGCGCCCGCGTCCCTTCATGTATTCGACGGCGTCCCTAGCTTCGACGGCGCGCAGCCCATCGCTCGTCGCGCAGGTCAAAGGCACGCGCATATCGGCGAAATGGAAGCTGGACGACGGCGCTCCATAAGTCGACGGCTCGCTCACCACGAGCAGCTCCGCGCCGAGCAGACGCTTCATCTCGCTCCGAAATTCAGGCAGATTCGCCTTCCAATCCTCGAAGGCGAGGTCTGTCAATTTGCGCGGCGAGTCGGCGCCATTGCAAGCGTCGAGCTCGACCTTCGGCAAATTCTGCTGTCCGCCCTGTATCTTCAACAAACCGGCTACGGCCATGGAAGGCGGCTCGGGAACGCCGTTGTTTTGCGCGGCGCCGGCGGGCGGCTTTGCAGAAGCGACCGTCGTCATACGCGCGACGCGCAGCAGATATTTTGCCCATGCAAGCGTTCGGAACGAAAAGCGACGAGATTTGTGCTCGGTCAAATAATCTTTCTCGTATATGGTCGCGAGACCGCTCGAAAATTGGTCGAATCTGTAGCGGGAATTGACGTCGGCGAAACGGCGGGACCATGCGGAATCGTTGTGGTTCGTCGCTAGCACGACAAGGTCGAATCGGTCGCCTCGTTCGGCTAAATACTTGGCGGTGATGTATTGGCTCAGCATCCCGGCCTCGGACATGCCGGCGTTGTACGTGGCGATCTCGTCGCCGTCGCCGAGCCTTCCCGGCCACCGCGCAGCGTCGGGAAGAAACATCCCCTCCGTCACACTGCCGCCGAGAAACAAAACCTGATAGCGCGCCTTGCGCACCGGCTCGGGCGCGATGAAGCGATGGGGACCCACATGAAACGCGACCGTCTCCGCGCCCTCATACAGTCCACGAATGTCGAACACGACCGAGTAATCCGGCGGAAAAAGGCGCGGTGCGCCGGGACTACGTTGAACTGCCTTCAAATATTCCAGGTTCGAGCCGTCATCGTCGCCAGGGACGGGCGGAAGCGCCAGACGAAAAACCACTTCGGCGAGAGCCACTCCCAGAACCAGCGAGAGGGAGACGGCGAGGACTGCCATGGCTTTTTGTTTCATTGCAAACATTCCGTTGGTTCTCGAGCAGCGTCATGACGAGTTCGAATGCATTCTTTTTCGCTACAGGCTCACACCACTCTCGTTCTCGTGGCCAATCCGTACTTTGTCGCGAGTAATTGGCATCACGTTGGCGTTTCTAGATTGCCGCCGATCGCGATCGGGGGTTCTGAGAGCACGCCGCCGCATCGCGTTGACTATCTGTCGCCTCGTAGTCCAGTTGTTCGACGGATGCATGGTCCGAACTCGCTGCGCGCCTTCTCTTTCTAGAGATTTTCAAAGGGAAGTGTGTTTCTGATCGATATCTCGGCCGTGGGCGCCGTCAGTCTTTCGCGAGCTGATGTCGTAATAGCGGCGCGCGATAGCGTTCGTCATTCGTGCGAGACGCCGCGAGAGCGAGCAGCGGAAATGTGTGCTTCACATGGTGATAGGCTTCTGTGAGAAAGCTCTGATAGAGCGTCCGGCTGGCTCCCGCCTGCATAGCGCGGCGGACCAATGGAATCGTGTGAAGCTCATCGCGCTCCGCCGCAGTGTCGCGGACGAGACGTTCATAGAATGTCATTGCGGTTCCCTCTCGGAGAAAGTCGGGATTGACGAGAATTCGGCAGCCGTTTTTGCGAGGCGGCTGCGGACGATGCGCCCGTTGCTCGTGACGAGACCGGACGCCAGCGCGGTCTCCAGCGGGATGACTTTCGCCACCTTCGGCACTGCATAGTCGGGAGCGCCGCGGCAGCATTGTCTGATCAGCTCGATCACTTGCGCCGCATCGGCAGAGCTGAACCAGGCCACGCCTCTTTGGGAAGGAATCAGAAAGACGGTCAAATGTGGTTCGCCATGTCCGACGACGCCGCAAAGCCCGATCCGCGGATCGGCCAGAAGCATTGTTTCGACCCATTCGGCGCTGACGTTGCGGCCGAAGGCGGTCACGATCAGATTGTCCGTGCGGCCATAGACAGAGACATATCCATCGGCGTCGACCCCGCCGAGATCTCTTGTTCGCCAAGGTCCCCTACTTCGAGCGCGGCCGAGGTATCCATCCATGATGGTCGGCCCATCCACGATAATTTCACCTTTTTCGACATGAACGAGGAGGCCCTTCAGAGGCGGTCCGACGGTTCCGGGGCGTCGAGCGCCAGCTCGATTGACACTGACCACGGAGCAGCATTCGGACAGGCCATAGCCTTCGTGAACGGGTATGCCGATCGACCAGGCCGCCTCCGCCACCGCAGATGGCGTCGGCCCGCCGCCCACCGCGACGAAGCGAAGAGAGGCGGGAGCCCGTCGACGCGCCGCTTCGAGCTCGCCGACCCATGCTTTGAGAAGTTGCGGAACGAGAACGCTAGTGGTGGGGCGATGCTTTTCGAAGGACGCGGAGAGGCCGGATGCGGCGCCGCGACCCACAGCTTCGGCGAGATCGCAGTCGAGAAAGGTTCGCGCGCCGACGAGGGCCGGCGCGAAAAGCGCGCAAATGGATTCCAGCAGCAGGGGCAGCGGAAGCACAGAAAGATAGGTATCGTCTTCGCGGGCGCCGATCGCTTCGGTGAGCGCCGCCGCCGACCAGCCGATCTGTCCGCTTTCGTGACGAACGCCTTTCGGACGCCCCGTGCTGCCCGACGTATAGATGATCTGACCAAAGCCTTCGACCGGCGAAACGATCTCGTCTTGACGCCGCGTCATCTCGATGAGCCGGATACACGCGCCGGCTCCTGTCGCCTTCGCCCTCGTCGAGGCGGTGACGAGCGCCAGCTCGACGCCCGCGTCTCGAACGATGTGGGAGTGCTGCTCGTCGCTGAAGAATGTCGGCAATGGAACGACGATCTTGCCAGCTAGCGCCGAGGCGAATAGCGCAACTGCCCATTCGACGCTGTTCGGCGCAAATAGTCCGATAACCCGCGGGGCCGCCTCCAAATCCTTCGCCAGTCCGTAGATGGAGGCCAGCAGCTCGTTGCGTGTAAGCGACCGCCGCGCGTCGCTGATCGCAACCTTGTCTGGATTCGCGACCGCGCGCCGTCGCATTGCCTCGAATAGCTCTCGCACCGTGACGGATCCCATAGTTGGATGGACGAATGGGATTTCGACCATGCCGCAGGATGCAGGCTACGTTCTGGCGCAACGTCGTCGCGAGTGATCGCCCCTGAAAGTCCTGCCGCTTCGATCATCGAACGATGCTCGTCCGAGCTTACGGGCGTCTTACGAGGCTCTGGTGGCGCAGTGGAAAAATCGGGGCGATATTGTGGCGTCGCGTCGAGCGCAACGAGAGGCGTTCCCGCGTCGGCGATTTCGGCTGCATGCGAGATGGGCTCTCGGACGACAGTAGCCAGCAAAAAAAGCGCCATCCGCCATGGACGGATAGCGCTCGATTTGTTTGCGACGGCGCATGCTCTCGGATCGACGCCACTCACTCGGAAAGCGTTCCGTTCCGCTCGCTAAATCATCAAGGGAGGGAAGCGCATCTCCGCGCAGCCGCCACCGCTCGCCTCGTTCCGCAGATCGAGCGCGCCTCCATGCGCCATCATGGTTCGTTCGACGATCGAGAGTCCGAGGCCAGTCCCGTCACGCCGCTCGCTCCGTACATCGCCCTTTCGGCGACGTTCTGCGTCGAGGATCGGCGCTGGAAATCCCGGACCTCGATCGCGCACGATGATTGCCGGGCAATCTGTTACCTCGACGGTGATCAAGCTACTTTCAGGTGCATGGTCCTGCGCGTTTTCAATGAGGTTCCTAACGGCGCGAAAAATATGGTCGCGTCCGCCTGAGACGAGCACTGGCCTTTCCTCGCCCACGACCTCGATCATTTTTCCGCGCGTCACAACTTGCGGGGCAAGAAAGGCCGAGGCTTCACGAGCGACTTCCCGGAGGTCGAGGATAACCGGGGATTCGATTCGTAAGCGTCCGATGCGCGCTCTGTCCAGAAGCTGTTCCACGAGACGCGCCATCGCGCTTACGTCGCGCTCGAGTCCGCGGGCATGAGGGGCGTCCACGCTCGCCAGCTGCACCATCATGACCGCGAGCGGCGTTCGCAGCTCATGCGCCATGTCCGCGACGAATTCCTCTTGCATCCGATAGCCGTCTCGCAGGCGGTCGAATGCTTCGTTGACTGTTCGAACCAGCGCCAGAATATCGTCAGGGAGCCCTTCCTCGCTGAGGGACACCATAGCCCCTGCCGGTTGTACGTGCTTTGCCTCCTCTACCGTCCGAGCCAACCGTCCGAGCCCGATGCGCACCACCAAAATGTTCGTGAGTAGAACAGCGAGCAGGAACGGGATCCATATCCAAGCAACTTCCTTCATGAGATTATGTACAACAGTTTGAAAAACGATGTCGCCGACCGGAAAGACGATCTGCACATAGGCGGGCGGGGAGATTCGGGGGATTTGACGTGAAATTCCGTACAGCTCTGGATGCGCGTCGTTAGCCGGCAATCTGAAATATCGACCCTCGTCCAATGGAAAAAGGGCCTTTGTGATGTCGGTGGAGCCGGCCAATCGCTGACCAGCGGAATCGAGCACAATAAAATAGCCGCCATGGCTCGCGATGCGGCGTATCGTCGAATCCTGGACGTCTGCGGTCAGCACTCCGTTAACGACTCTCAGATCTTTCGTGAGCTCGGAGGCATAGCCTTGCAAAGTGCCTTCATAGAAATACGAATGAGGCTCGTGAAAGCGAGTATATAAATACATTGCGCCTACGCCTATTGCGCACAGCGCGACAACGCTGAGTCCGAGCACGAGACGACCGAATAAGCATCGAGGCATAAACGTCATTGGCGAATCTCCGAAAGGAGGTATCCAATGCCTCGTAGAGTGACGATTTCCCGATTTGCGCCAGCGCCGGCGAGCTTCTTCCGCAGACGATGAATCAATACCTCGACAGCGTTGCCACTGACCTCTTCGTCATAGGCATAGAGCGCTTCCTCCAAGGACGATTTTTGAATGACGCGCCCAGAAAAGCGCATCAGCATCTCGAGAGCGCCGACCTCTCGTCGGCTGAAGTCGACAATCGCGCCATCGATCGTTGCGCGCCGTTCCTTTGCGTCCAGAGCGATATTTCCGTCCTGAAGCACATTCGGCAATGCCTTTCCGGGCCGGCGCAGCAACGCGCGAATGCGCGCCACCAGCTCATCCATGTTGAATGGCTTTCGAAGATAGTCGTCTGCACCGCCGTCGAGCCCGCTCACGACAGAGGCGGCGTCGACGCGGGCGGTGAGCAGCAGCACGGGTATCGGCGAGCCGCGTCGCCGAAGAGCGCCGAGCAGATCCATGCCGTCCCCATCCGGCAGGCCGAGATCGAGCACAATGCAATCATATTCGAAAGTTTGCAAACCGACCTGAGCCTCGGCGAGAGCTCCGTATGGATCGACCGCGAACCCCGCGGAACGGAGCGCGCCAGCCGTCGGCTCACGCAAGCGTGGATTATCCTCTAGGAGAAGTATGCGCATAGGCGACTCGGGAAAGGATTGCTCGAACCAGCGAGCGCCCCGGAGAACCAAAAGACTATGGCGATACGGCGACATCACGGCCTTGGCCAAAGACTGTCTATCGCCATTGCTTCGAGATTGCCCGGGAGCCGAAGGGGTCCCGGGCGGCAGATATCAGCCGAGTCGCGTGCTCGGCTCGCCGCGCTTGCGACCCCGGGCGACGAACAATGTCAGCGCGATGAGTAGCAAATTGAAAGGAACGACGGAGGCCTCTCCGCGAAAGAGGTGAAGCGGGATCGCAAGCGTCTGAATCGCAGCGAAGCCGATCGCCGCGGTCCGTGTCAAAGCGCCCCGAAAGCTCATGAAGGCCGGAAGAACGATGGCCACGGAGCCGGCCAGTTCCGCGCCGCCGATGAATCGCACCAAGGCGATTGGCGCATCCATCGGCCACGACACGCCCGCCTGCGCCATCTCGTGAGGCGTAAAAAATAGATGCATATAGCCCGCCATCCCGAACATGGCCGCAAGCGCGATCTGCGCGGCCCATAGCCCTATTGTCACGCTGACCTTCGCCGCTGAATGCGCGGTATTGTTCATTGTCATCCGATGACTCCTTTTTGGCCGCTCCGCGCGACCGTCCATCATCGGCACATTATCAATCGCTTTAAATTTGATCATTGCAGCCTATATTGATGCCGGCTTTCCTCTGAGTGAATGATGATGGATACTCTCACCAGCCTACGGGTCTTCGTCGCGATCGCAGAGCTGAAAAGCTTTACCGCGGCCGGGAGCAGGCTTCGTCTCTCTCCGGCGATGACCAGCAAGCACATCCAACATTTGGAGACTCGGGTTTCCGCGCGGCTCTTCAACCGTTCGAGCCGAAAGGTGAGCCTGACCGAGGCAGGGGTCGTCTACCTCGACAGCGTGCGCGTGCTGCTGGAGGGATTGGAAGAAGCGGAGGCGCGAATTTCTTCTACGACCGTCACGCCTCGCGGCACGCTGAAGGTGAGCGTGCCGGTATGGATGGCCAATCCGCGATTTGCACGCCTGATCGCCGCATATCAACGCCGCTATCCCGATGTGACGCTCGACCTCGATGTCGAAGGGCGTATCGTCAATCTCACGGACGAAGGGTTCGATCTCGCCATACGCGGGGCGAGGACGCTGGACGAAGGGCTGATCGCCCGCAAGCTCGCGGATGTCCCTTTCCTGCTCGTCGCGGCTCCCGCCTTGCTCCAACGTCTCGGCCGGCCACAGACGATATCAAATCTGCACAATCTGCCTTTTCTCGCTTATACGCCAATTATCGCCGACGGTCGGATCGTCATCGGGAACGGCAAAGATGCGCGAGAGATTCAATTCGAGCCGGTGATGCAGAGCCGCAATGAGACGATGCTCCTCCTCGGAGCGCGCGCCGGCATGGGCTTCGCGATCATGCCGCTGCCACTGATCGAGGACGATCTCGCAAGCGGCTTGCTCGAGCAGGTGCTCGCAGACGAGATGCGGGTGACGGCGCCACTTTACGCCGTCTACCCGACCCGGAGCTATCAACCGGCAAAAGTGCGTAGCTTTCTCGACTTCTTGATCGAGCACGGGGACCTTTGAGCTCTATCGCAGAGCATATCTATCTTTCAGCCGACTGTCAGACGCGCGCGCGCTCGAGCCGGATCGCTTGCTCGGGGCAAGCCGCGACGCAATAGCCACAGCCTTCGCAGGCCGGGGCGTTCGGCGTGGCCGCAGTCTTCATCCCATGCGCCCAGACTTTGAGCTTCGCAAATACCGGCAAATCGTCGAACGTCTCCTTTGAGATGCGGACGATCTCGAACACATTATATGGGCAGACCGAAACGCAATCCGCCTTTCCTTCGCAGCGAGCAGCGTCGACGACCGGGCGCATGACTCCGGGAGCTTGCCGACATTTGTTCATTCGTCGGGCTTCCATCTGTATCTCTCCGTTGATTGGAGCAAAACCTAGTCGTCGGTCGACTGGCAAATGGCTTTCGTAAATGCACCCGTCGCATGCTTTGCCTCGACTCTGTCGATAAGGGTGCGCAACGCGCGCCGGGCTTCACGCGTACGCGCTTCGGTGATCTGCGAAAAGATAAAGCTCGCGAGCACAGTCGTTCCAAGGACGCCGGCGAGGACGAGCCAATGAGCCGCAGTGGCCAATTGTTGCGGCCAACGGCTTCCACCGATGTGATCGATGATCGCGAAGATGAGGATCAGAGCCGGCATATGGATGCAATATAGGGAAAACGACATGTCCGCGAGACGCTGATGGATTAGCGATCCGAGAGGCGTCCGTCGCCAGTCGGCCGCGACGCGTAGAGCGGCCATGAGATTGAGAAAGAGGATCGCTGCAAGGAGATCGGCAATGTAGCGAAGGAGCGGAAAGGCCTCTAGAATTTGGCCGCGCAGCAAAAGCCGAATGATGACCACCGCGACTATGTACAGCGACAGCGAAGCGAAGCGGGAATGTATGAGTGGCCTCGGGACGAGAGTCGCGAAGGCCCCGAGCGCCCAAAGAAGATAGCCGAAAAGGAACCAGCTCGGTGGCAGCGACAGCGCTATGGTCAATGCGACTCCTGCCACGAAGCCGACGGTTCGGAACATCGGCGAGTAGGCGTGGGCGAAGGGAATCGCCAGAAGCGGAAATGTCACATAATACCAGAACTCGCAAGCAAGCGACCAGAGCGGGCCGTTCGTTCCGAAAAAATCCGCATAAATGGCCTGCAAATTGGCGATGGCGGCGAAGAACAAGCTGGTGCGGAAGTGGTCTTTGAACATCGACGATTCATAGATTCCGCTTTCTGCGAAATAAGATCGGCCGATCCAATCGAGCGCCGATGTCACGAGCAGCGCGGGGATGAGGACCACGTAGATGCGTGCAAATCGATGAATGAAGTAATTGCCGAGAAAGGGGCGGCCGCTCTGCAATTCGATCAGAACGGAGCCGCCGACGAGATATCCCGAGATCAAGAAAAAGCCGACGACAGCCTGGTGCGCGAGCTCATTGCTCGCGATGAACCACCACGCGTAGATCCCCGCAGAATGCTTCTCGGTCATGACGTCTGCGAGATTGATGAAGAGATTTCCGGCATGGACCGTTGTGACCTCCACCGCGCCCATCCAGCGACAGGCGGCTATGAATTGCGACAGGAGCAGTGACATGATCGTGTCTCGATTCTTTGTTGTGGGCAGCGCGGCGCAGTTGCGGAAGGGACGATCCGTCTGACCGCGATCTCGGATGAAATTCGCGCTGCGAATCGAAACGCCTCGTCGCTCGCTCATTTCTCGCAGATGGCGACCAGCCCGCGGATCCCTGCAGGCAGCTCTACGGCGCGAATGTCGACACGCTCCGTCGGGAATCCCGCAGCGACAAATAGATCGTGGAGTTCGCTTCGAGAGAAAGCTCGGCGCGTATCCGGTCTTGCGAACGGCCACCTGTCCATGGTCTTGCGCTCGGTGACGAATGCCGAAATGCGACCGCCGGGTACCAGCAGCCTCCATGCTTCCTGCATGTCGCGTCCTAGGGGATCGACGAAATAGAGCGTGTCGACGAGCAAAATCTTATCGAACGCGCCATCGGACGCTGCGACGGAATCGAACGTGCCTTGTTCGATCGTGAGTCGGCCAGACAGAACAGCGGCAAAATTCGACCGAAGCGCCATCGCCACCATCTGCGGCGAGAAATCGACGCCATGCACATGCCCTTCATTCGCGCGGGCGACCAGTTCCGAGAGACCGGCGCCAGGCCCGAAACCGAGCTCGAGCACGCGGTCGCGACTTTCGACTTGCAGCGCGTCGATCGCCAAACGGTACGGCGTCTTGTTCAGATGCGTCATCACTCTGGCGATGAGCGCGCCGACGAGGCCGCTCGGATGACGCAATTGTTTTCCGATGACTCGCCAAAAGGATGCGAAGCGCTGACGCTGTCGCGCATGTTCGAGCGCGCTCTTATCGACTGGGGCGTCGCCAGGGATCGCCTCAGATACTTGTCCGGTCATGGTCGGTCCCTCTTTTTGGCGATCGACTCTCTGGATCGTGGGTTTTCGAAAGGTGTGCTTCCACGGGCTCGGTGATGTTCGAACGATGCTCGCTCAAACTTACAGGCGCCTTACAAGGGTCTGGTTCGGCAAAGGCAAAATCAAGGTATCGTCATGACATCGAGTCGAAAGGAATTGATCAGCGCCGATGAAGAGAATGCTGGTAATGGATCGGCGATCTTGACTCCGAAGGAAGCATTCGAGCCCGTCGCTGGCCGGCAAAGCTGCTGGTTGTCGCCGGATGGCGGTGTTGATCAGGATGAGTTAGCGCAAGATGGTCTTAGCCACCGAGGAGCGGCCTGCGATAATCGACCTGCGCGACACTGCATAAACCTTCGGATCGGCCTCGTAGTAGCGGCCCCACACTCCATGATTATCGATGCGCTGCGGATCGACGTCGCCGAGAACGACAGGTCCGAGGCCGAGATTATCGATCAGCTGCCACAAGCGGCGCGTCAGTGTGAAAAACGACCAAGAAAATCCGCTCTCGCGTCCAAAGGCGACGATATCGCAGAAGAGACGCATGGTCTCACGCGGCGCCGAGCTGGCGAGCGTCGTGACTTCGAATATTTCGCTGCGGCCGATCTGCTCCCCGGATAGTTTGCTCAATACCTGCTCCACTGGCGCGAGCAAGTAGCTCTCCGAAAAAAAGCCCTCCCGCGCGGAACGTAGGCCGGCTGCGCAAACGATCCCATCGCGGTCATCGATCAGCGCAATGAGAATGGGGGAATAGACGCTGATCTCGGCGCCGTATCGAGAACGATAGACGCGCCTGATGAAGGTCTCGGCTTCCGCGCGGCGAGGATGGTCCAACGTCACGATTTGGCATCGCTCCATCGTATTCGATTCTCCGACATTGTTTCGGACGAAAGATGGGTCGCTATCCTTACGAGCGACTTACGGCGCGCCGACTGGGGAGAGGTGAACTCAAGGCCGTTTTGTGGTTTTGCGAGCACTTTATAGGCGCGCCAACTCTTCGACGTACGCGAAACGAAAATTATCGAGATGATCCGAAAGGGGCAGATGCGAACAACGAATGAAATGCGCCCCGCGCGGCATGACGGCGGCTCCAGAATCACTCCGCCGACAAGGAGTCACGCCTGACGCATTCCGTCAACCGCATTAACCCGAATTCGGAGCGCTGCGAATGTCCGAACGAACTGGCGGATGCGGTAATCCTGCATATAGAGTGCAGTCGAGCGGCTGCGCCGATCGGCGTGAGAAATCCCCCGGAGCCATTGCAGATCGGGGGATTGTTGTTCGATTAGATCACCAAGGCACTTCGCCCGCATCGTTGACGAAGGCGCCGGTCGGCCCATCGTCCTCGAGCAGCGCGCATTCAATCGCGATCACCGCCGCCTGGTCTGGAGTCCGCGAGCTCATGAAATTCGTTGCTTCCGTCGCCGTATAACCGGGGCAAATCGCATTGACCTTGACGCCCTTGTCCTTAAAGAGGCGAGCATAGCTGAGCGTCAGCGAATTCAGCGCCGCCTTGGATGACTGATACGTCGGCATCGCGAAATCGGCGTAGATCCAATCCGACTTCGAGCGTTGCCCGAACGAGCTCAGCTCGGACGAAACATTCACGATTCGCGCGCGCTTCGAGTTCGACAGGAGCGGCGTCATCGCCTCTGTCAAGCGGACGACGCCGACGACATTGACCTCCAACGTCCGTCGGGCCCGTTCGGCCATCGACAGGGACGCGTCATGGTCGAGGCCGATTCCGGCATTGTTGATCAAAACATCTAGGCGGCCGTAATCTTGCGCGATCAGCCTCGTGAGCGCGGAAACGCTGACGTCGTCGGTGGCGTCCAGCTGCACCGGCCGGACATCCAACCCTTCCTTCTGCAAAGGAGCGCAAGCAGCTTCGCCACGCCCGAAATCACGGCATCCGAGCAGAACATTCGCGCCGCGACGCGCAAGGCCAGCCGCGATGGCCAGTCCAATGCCGCGATTGGCGCCGCTGACCAAGGCAAGAATCTTATCGGCTTCCATTTCATCCGTCCTGGATAAGCCAGAGACGCGCCCGTCTGATGAACAGCCATGAGCGTCGGCTCTGAGAGACAACTTCGGCCACGCAGACCGAAGAGCTTGCACAGACAAGCCGACACGCTGTATAAAACCTCGAGTGAGGTTGAGGTCAAGGGGTATTTGCATGGACACAAAGCCACCGCCGCTGCTGTCGGTGGGCGAGGTGGCGCAACGAAGCGGCGTCGCCGTCTCGACTCTTCATTTCTACGAGGCCAAGGGCCTGATCGCGTCGATCCGCAGCCGCGGCAACCAGCGACGTTTTTCGCGCGACATTCTGCGGAGACTCGCCATCATCAAAGTCGCGCAACGCCTCGGCGTCCCGCTCACGGAAATCATCGGCCTTCTGAAGCCGGTTCCGGCCGGCAAGCGGCCGACGGCCGGCGACGTTCGCGAGATGATCGCAAATTGGCGGATCGCGTTGCAGGCGAGGATCGACGGCCTGATCCTGCTGCGTGACAATTTGGACGGCTGCATCGGATGTGGATGCCTGTCCTTGGAGGATTGCCCATTGCGCAATCCTTCCGACAAGCTCGGCGCCGGGAGGCAGGGAGCTGTGCTGTTGAACTGCGACGGAGCGCGCGACCCGACTGGGTAGGCGCTTCGCCGTCTGGAAGGCTGCGGCCTAATCTAGCACAAGGCTTATGCGGCAAGGATTTAGGCCACTGCGTCGGACTCAATTCTCCGCTTGTTCCCAGGTCCCCCTTCCCGACGGCGAAGTAGGAACAGTGACCCGGTATTCGCGGGCGTGGCCTCATGGTCGGCGTGGAGATCGTCGACGACTGCGCGCCGGATGGAGAGACGCGGCCGGCGGCTCCAGAGACCGCGCGAAAAATCCAGCACGAGTGCCTGCGTCGCGGCCTCATTCTCGAGCTCGGCGGCCGCTCGCGTCGGTTGTGCGCCTCCTGCCGCCCCTCATCGTCAGCGACGGCGACATAGGCGCCATTCTCGACAGATTCGAAGCGGCGTTGAAAGCCGTCGAGCGAGGCTACGCTTCCGCCGCGAGTCGCTGAACGCGCGTGCGGAGCGATTCCGCTCCGTGCAATGGGTGGTCGTCGTCGAGCGGCGGCGTCATGGCTTCTTCGCGCCGATAACGACAGTCGCCGTGCGGCCGGCGATCATCGCGACGTCGCCGGCCGTCGGATCGAGCGCGATGCGGACAGGTATGCGCTGCGCGAGCCGCACCCAGCTGAATGTCGGATTGACATTCGGCAGCATCGTCGTTCCGGCGCTGCGCTCGCGATCCTCTATGCCGCCCGCTATTCCTTCGACGCGCCCGTAAATCGTCTTCGTCTCGCCCATCAAATGAATCTCGGCGCGGTCGCCGACGTGAATCATCGGCAGCTTCGTCTCCTCGAAATAGCCGTCGACATACAGGCTCTCGGCGTCGATCAACGCCGCGACGCCCTTGCCCGCCGTCACATAGGCGCCGGGCCTCAGGTCGAAATTCGTCAAAGGCCCGCTGACGGACGCGCGCACCTCCGATCGATCGAGGTTCAACCTGGCGACATCGCGGTCGGCCGCCGCCTGCCGCAACGCCGCTTGGGCCTGGGCTTGCGCGGAGATCGCCGCATCGAGCTGCTGCTTGGAGACCGCGATCGTCTTCGTCGCCTCGAGAGCGCGATAGCGCGCGAGATCCTTCGTCGCGACGTCGAGCGCGGCGGCGCGTCCCTCGAGAATCGCCTCGGCCTGCCGCAGGGCGAGAACGAAGCGCTCCCGATCGATGCGGAACAGCGCCTCGCCCTTGTGAACGAATTGATCTTCGTGAACGAGCACCTCGCTGACCAGCCCCGACACATCGGCGGCGACAGCGACGACATCGGCGCGCACGCGCCCGTCCCTGGTCCAGGGCTCCGCCTCGTAATATTCCCAAAGGCGCCAGACGACGAAAGCCGCCGCCAGGGCGAGCGCCAATGTCGTCGCGATGCGAAGGAAGGAGAGCAGCTTCGTTTTCACAGACGTTCCGGGGACAAGAGAAGAACGCAAGCGCCGAGCAGACAGACGAACATGGCGAAATTGAACAAGGCCGGGTGCCAGACGAAGCGGTAGAAGTCGATAGTCGCGAGCGCTCGCGCGATCACGACCTCCAGAACGAAAGCGACGAGCGCGAAGGCGAGCAGCGACGATACGAACACGCCGAAGATGCTTATTTCTGCAGTCATGCGACTTTCGCCTCCAACAAGGACTGGTCGGGTGGGGGCGCCGCGGCGAAGAGACAACGCCGCAGGCCGACCAGAGCGAGCAGCAGGCGCGCGTCGCCGGCGTTTCGCGCCGTCGCCATTGCGCGATCGATCGCGCGCAGAGCGGCCCGAGACGGCCCCGGAGCTCCGATCTGGAAAGAGCGTGAGAGATGCTTCAGCAACGCGTCGATCCGTCTTCGGCGAGAGCCGACGAGCGTGTTTCGCGAACGGCGCGCATCGAGAATATTCAGCCCGGTTCTCAAATCGCGCAGCGCATCCGGCAATCTACCTTCGACCGCATGGGCGATCGGCGCGAGCAGAAACAGACGATCGAGCATCAAGCCCATGAGGCGCACATCGTTTCCCGCGTGCGGGTCGGCCGCCTGAACGAGCGCGTCCCGGTTGGCGCGCGCATAGCGGCGCGCGCGCAATTGCGCGCCGGCGCGGCGGATCAAGGCCGTCGTGACCGCGGTCAGCGCCATGCCGGCGGACATTGCGAGACTCGTATTCACGAAATTCTCTGCGTCCGCGGAATAGAGCTCCTGCACGGCCATGGCGGTCGGCGTGACGATGGCCAGCGGCAGACCGATGCGAAAGGTCAGCGGCGAGGCGATGAGCAAGCCGAAGGCGAGGTAGACGGGAGCGAGCGCCAGCGCCAGCGTCTCGAAATTGTGAATGTGCGGCAAGACGACGAAGAGGTAGACGCCGGCGATCGTCGTGGCGAGGATCGTCCATTTGGCGAAGCCGGCGATCGACGGAGTGGGATCATCCTGAGATGCGTAGAGGCTTCCGACGATCGCTCCCATCATGGCGGCGACCGAGCCCTCCGGCCACGCCGTGGCGATCCAGAATAGGCAGCAGGCGAAAATCGCGCAGGCGAGCGCGAAGGCGGCGTGCAGCGCTGCGCCATGGTCGAGATGACGGACGCGCGCGACGCGCGATTCGACCGTGAGGCGCAAGGGCGCCGGCCGAAACGATCCGTCGGCGAGGGCTTTCGTCAACTCCCCGCAGTCGAGCAAAATATCGAGCAGCTCGGCGATGCGCAGGCAGAGGCTCGCCTCGACGAGCGCGCGCCAGTCGGCGTCAGCGCTCACGACGGCGGCCGCTTCGAGGTCGCGCCGAAGCTCGGCGGCCTCCTTCTCCCTATCGATCGCTTCGACGGCAGCGATCAGGGCGCGCGCGCGCGCGACGAGCGAGGAAATGCGCTCCGAGGCGCCGCCGAGGTCGGCGAGCGCGACGCGGCGGTCGGAAATCGCCGACAGAACGGGAAACAGCATGAGCAAGCGTGGCGTGATGCGACGAACGCGATCGAGCGATCGGCGTTCGACCGCAGCATCGAAGGAGAGATGTGCGGCGAGCGTCTCGATCTCCGCCACATCGGTCACGAGGCGCAACCAATGCGCGTCGTTCGGCGTGCTCGTTTGTGGGTCGAGCGCGTCGCTGGCGGCGTCGCGTCCGTGCTGCAGCGAGACATCGAGCCTTTCTGCGACGACGGGACCGACGGAGCGCGGGAAGACGAGGCTCGACACGAGCGAAGCGCAAGCGATGCCGACGAGGATCTCTTCGGTTCGCGACAGAGCGAGATCGAAGACCGTCGCCGGCGTGTCGACCGCCGGAAATCCGACGATCGCCGCCGTATAGCCGGCGAGCATGAACACATAGCCGCGCGGCGTGCGGTCGAGCAGCGCGAGATAGAGGCAAAATCCCGACCAGATCGACATTGCGAGCGCCAGCACGAGCGGGGCGTCGACCAGATTGGGAACCATCAGAACCGCGCCCGCGGCGCCGATCAATGTGCCCGCGGCCCGATAGACGGCCTTGGACCTGGTCGCGCCGGCGAGCGGCTGCGAGGCGATATAGACCGACGCCAACGCCCAATAGGGCCGCGGCAGATCGAGCCAGAAGCTGACGGCCAAGGCCAGCATGGCGGCGACGAATGTCTTGACCGAGAATAGCCAATGGCTCGAGCCGAAAAATGGCATGAAGGGGTTCCGGATGCGTCGGCGACCGCAGCGAAGCGCTTGCGTCCTGCCGGGCTTTCTATAAAAATGACCACATGGTCATTTTATGTCAAGCCTCGATCCGGCGGAGAGACACGAGAAAAATGGCGAAGCGCCCGACAAAGACCACGAAGAGCGAGGAACCGCGGCGGGCCGGGAGAGGGCCGAGCCCGGAGAAGACCGCGCAGACGCGCCGCGTCATCATCGACGCGGCGCTCGGGGAGTTTCTCGAGAATGGCTACGCCGATACGACGATGGACGGCGTCGCAAGACGCGCGGGCGTCGCCAAGGGCACGTCCTATCGATATTTTCCGGCCAAGGAGGCGCTGTTCGAAGCGGTGGTGCGGGAGAAGATCGCAGGAGCGCTGATCGACGCCGACCCCGCCAATCGCCGACCCGACGAGCCGGTTTCGACATTCATACGGCGCACCATGCTCGTGTCGATACGCGAGATCGAGCGCAATGGCCGCGCGGCCATCGCGCGGCTCGTGCTCGTCGAGGGCGCGCGATTTCCCGAGATGACGGAGATCTACCGACGCGTGATGTTCGAGCCGCTCTTGAATCAGATCCGCGCTTTGGCCGCGACCGCGCGAGCCAGAGGAGAGCTGCGCCGTCCCGAGCTCGAGAACTATCCTCATCTGCTCATCGCGCCGATCTGGTTCGTGATCATTCACAATGGTCTGCTCGACCGCGCCCACCCTCTGGACATCGGCGATCTTTTCGAAGCGCATCTCGATCTCGTTTTCGACGCGTGAAGCGGCGCGACGCGCGCGCCTGGCTGTCGGCCATTCTTCTCATTTAGAAATTTTCACGGCGTCGAGCAGAGGCTGTCCTGCGGCTCGATCGTCCGACGACAGCCGCAGCTGTCGCAAAATTGCGACAATCGGAAGCGCGTCGCATTTTCGTGATCTGGCGCGCCACGATCATTCGATGAATATCGATCCTCGAGCGGCGTCGCATGCGGCCGCTGCATGAGCGCGCGGCGGGCGGCGAACGGCTTCCCGGGCTCGGCGCCGTCCGTCGCGCATGAAGCGCAAGCGAGAAAAAAACCGGCTGCGGAGGAAATGAAATGCAGATGAGGAAACTTCGACTGTCGATGTCGGTCGGCGCGCTCGCGCTCGCGACGAGCGGCGCCTTTGCGGACACATTGCTCGACCTGCAGAAGGATCCGCGCCAATGGGTGTCGCCGACAGGCGATTACGCCAATCTTCGGCATTCGGCGTTGAAGCAGATCACCACGGCGAATGTGCACAAGCTCGCAGTCGACTGGCAATTCTCGACGGGCGTCTTGCGCGGACACGAGGGCGCTCCTCTCGTCATTCACGATGTGACGATTCCCGCCGTGATCGAGAAAGACGGCAAGACGACCAAAGCAGCCTATGTCACCGACGTGATGTATCTGCACACGCCCTTTCCCAACAATGTCTATGCGCTCGACCTGAGAGATCCCGATCACAAGGTGCTCTGGAAATACACGCCGCAGCAGGACGCCTCGGTCGTTCCCGTGATGTGCTGCGACACGGTCAATCGCGGCTTGGCCTATGGCGACGGCAAGATCTTCCTCGCCCAAGCCGATACGACACTCGTCGCGCTCGACGCAGCGACGGGCGCGTCTTCCGGCGAGGGCAAGGACAAGCCGATCTGGTCCGTCAAATTCGGCGATCCGTCGAAGGGCGAGACCTCCACGGCGGCGCCGCATGTGTTCAAGGACAAGGTGCTCGTCGGCAACGCCGGCGGCGAATATGGCGTGCGTGGCCATATCTCCGCCTATGATGTGAAGACCGGCGCGCTATTGTGGCGCGGCTATTCCACCGGGCCGGACCAAGACACATTGATCGACCCCGAGAAGACGACGCATCTCGGCAAGCCGGTCGGCAAGGACTCCGGGATCAACACTTGGCAAGGCGATCAGTGGAAGCTCGGCGGCGGCACGACATGGGGCTGGTATAGCTACGACCCCGAGCTCAATCTCGTCTATTATGGCTCCGGCAATCCCTCGACATGGAATCCCATTCAGCGCCCTGGCGACAATCGCTGGTCTATGACTTTGTGGGCGCGTGATCTCGACACGGGCAAGGCGCGATGGGTCTATCAGACGACGCCGCACGACCAATGGGATTATGACGCGGTCAACGAGCTGCTGCTCGTCGATCAGGAGATCGAGGGAAAGAAGCGCAAGACCGCCGTTCACTTCGATCGCAACGGCTTCGGCTACACGCTCGATCGCACCAATGGGGAATTGCTCGTCGCCGCGAAATTCGATCCCGCCGTCAATTGGGCGACGAAGATCGATCTCGACAAAACGTCGAAGACCTATGGCCGTCCGATTCTCGACGAGCGCTTCTCGACCGAGGCGCATGGCGAGGACGAGACGACGCGCGGCGCCTGTCCGACGACGCTCGGCTCCAAGGACGAGCAGCCCGCGAGCTATGATCCGAATACGGGCCTCTTCCTCGTGCCGACCAATCACGTCTGCATGGATTTCGAGCCGTTCCGAGTCAGCTATTCGGCCGGACAGCCCTATGTCGGCGCGACGGTCGAGATGTTCCCCGCCGATCGCGACAAGGGCGAGACGCATACGGGCAATTTCATCGCCTGGGACGCCAAGACCGGCAAGATCGTGTGGGCGAACAAGGAGCAATTCTCCGTCTGGTCCGGCGCGGTCACGACGGATGGCGGCGTGACTTTCTACGGCACGCTCGAGGGCTATCTGAAGGCGGTCGACACAAAGACCGGCAAGGAGCTGTTCCGACGCAAGACGCCGTCCGGCATCATCGGCAATGTCATCACCTATGAGGTCGGCGGGAAGCAATATGTCGCGGTGCTTTCGGGCGTCGGCGGCTGGGCGGGAATCGGCCTCGCGGCAGGATTGACGAAGAGCAGCGACGGTCTCGGCGCCGTCGGCAATTATCGTAGCCTGTCGAATTATACGGCGCTCGGCGGCGTGCTCACCGTGTTCGCCCTGCCAGAATGAGCGCATGCGCGCGGCGCGCCTTCTCGATGGCGCGCCGCGTGCGTCGGCGGACCCCACGGAAGCTCGTCCGAAGTTCACGCTGGCGGCGTCGTCTCGCGTGAAGCGCCCGTAATCGCACGCTCTCCGAGCTGAACGCGCATTTGCGCAAGAGCGCCGAGCGAACCGTCGCCGTTTTGATGCTGAACCGAAACACATTCCCGAGCTCGAGCGCTTCCGGTTGCAATTGAACGTCAACAATCTGCTCGACAGGCGGCACATCGTCTGCACTGCGACGACGAATTGCCAATGGGGCGCGGAGCGCTCGATCATCGGGACGTTGTTCTATCGTTGGTGAACGTGGCGCCGCGATCGAAGCACGCCCAACGATCATCCGGTCCCCGGGCGAGACACCGAAGGTGGTGGAATTTCTTTGAACGCGAGTTCTACGACGCTCGATCGTTCAGGCGCCGTCTCACTTTGGTGGTCGTTCGCATATTGAATTGGGTTGAGGTCGGGAATTACCGCGCCACCGTGGGTCACGCGATCTTTTCCAACAGCGATCGAGAAGGGCCGCCTTCATTATTCGAAGACAGCGTCGTGCATATATTCTTAAGATTGCGTTCGACGGCGCGCGAGCCGGCGAGTTCAGGAAAGATATCGATATGCCGAAGCGTCCCGCGGCGAGCTTGTCTCGCCGAGCGCCACGCGACATCTCGGCGTGCGAACTCGCCCTCTTGGAACGCCCTGAAGGCGGCCGAGGCGCCGGCTCGGCGTTTCTCGCCGAGCCGGAATTGCGTTTCGATCAACCGAGGAACTTCGCCCGATTGTCGGCGGCGTAGACAGCGAGGCTGCGGGCGGGCTTGCCCGTCAGCTCTTGGACGTCGTCGGTGACGGCGGCGGTCCATCCTTTCCGCGCCATGGCGAACAGATCGGCGAGATGCGCAGCGTAATCCTCCGGCATGCCGGCGCCGGTGAGAATCGCGATGAACTGCGTGTCCGAGACCGGATCATATTCGACCGGCCTGCCGATCGCCTTCGCCAGAATTGCCGCAGCCTCGGCGTAGCCGAGCGCCTCGGGGCCGGTGAGCGTGAATCCCCGCCCGTCGAATCTCGAGGAGGTCAACGCCGCAAAGGCGCTATCGGCGATATCGCGTGTGTCGACGAAGGACGATTTGCTGTCCCCCGCAGGCACGGCGACGATTCCATGACGAATGGCGGGGAGCCAGAAGGTGTGGAAATTGTCCGAGAACCAATTGGGGCGGAGGATGGTGAAAGGCGCGCCCGCTCCTTCGAGCACGAGCTCGGCGCGACGATAGGGGCTGGTCGGATCGTTTTCGACGCCATAAGCGGTTTGAAACACGATCTTCACCTGCCGATCCGCGGCGAAGCGAATGAACGGCTCGAGGAACTCGACGTTATTCAGCCGCCCAGCTGGAATAATCAGGAAGGCGCGATCGACGTCTTCGAAAGCGGCCGGATAAGTCGAGGATTCGGTCAGATCGAAGCGAACGACTTCCGCTCTGGCCACGGGTCTTCCCGAGCGCGAGGCGGCCTTCACGGCATGGCCGTTGGCGAGGAGCCTCTCGACGAGATAGGCGCCGGTGTTGCCCGTCGCGCCGGTGACGAGGATTTTCTTGGACATTTGCATCATTCCATGAGCTTGCGATGCGCAGCGACACGTGCGGAGCCATGCCGAAAGTCTCACGACTCTCGCGCTGCTGCGGGATCATGTCGGAAGGGAAGCGGGTTACGCCTGTCGATGCGCCGAGACGGAGCGATCGCGCTCATGGTCGCGTTGCGCGGACTCAGCAGCCGAGAGTCCGGGACTGGATCGATGGAATTTCAGGAGTTTCATGCGGACACACCTTTCCTGTCGTTTGGAAAGGGATGTGTCGGAAGGGGCTCGATGACGAGCGCACCTAATTACGAGCGTGTAAGCGCCACCCGGACTACCAACCGGGCCGTGACTTTCACACATCCACGCTCAAAGCGTCTCACAGAAGCGTCTCTGCGTCAACTTTTCGCAATTTGTCTTCACGTCAGGCTCCTCTTCATCGCTATCGGACGGCGCCGAAGATAGAGGAAGAAGGCCACGGCTACGCCGACCATCTGCAGGACATAGACCGGCAGCAAGCGCATGAAGGTCATGCCGACCGAGAAGGGAAACCGTGAAACCCAGTGCTCGCCGTGGTCGCCCGTGACGGTGACGATCCCGACGAAATAGCCGGCGTCTGGAAAAACATGCTCGAAATTGATGGTCCCGGTCGGATAGACCCGAGGCGATTTGTAAGCGACGGTGACGGCGTCGATGTCTTCCTTCTCTTCGCGGCCGGTGTCCTTGACGATACGAATCCCGATCGCCATGCCGCGCAGTTCATCCTGTTCTGCGTCCAGCGCGATGATCGCGTGGCCTGTCGACGGAATATCGAGGCAGTACTCCGAGCGCGAGGCGTCCGGCGAGTAGCTGGCGAGATTCATGACGTCGGGACCGACAAAAATCTGGCATCGGCTTTCCCATTTCGCGCCATGGGCGGACGCCGGAGCGATAAAGGCTGGAGATGTCAACAGCAAAATGGCTGCGCCGGCCAGGGCTCGAACGAGCGACTGAGAGGGACGCGTCCGCGTCGACGGCCGGGAACGGACGCGGGCGCCTTTGGAGGTCAGGATTCGTCCGCGAGGCATGTCGTCGATCGTCCTTCTTCGCTTTCTGATGGGGAGGCCTGCGATTGAGTGGGCCCCGCATTCTGCAGCAAAATGTGATCCGGCTGCAACCTACAGCCGCGCTAGAGTCGATGGCGGCGCCTCACCTGCCGCGCGACGCGACAGGCGGCCGCCTGATCCAGCCCCACAGCACGAACAGCGATAGGCCGAGGAGAGGAAGATTCATCGACAAAGCGTTCGTCTCGCCGCGCATGATATGGAAGCCGATCGCCAAGACTTGGATGATGGAAAATCCCGCCGCAGCGAGCGGCGTGAGGCCCGGCTCGACGCCGATCAATGCGGGCAGGACGATTCCGACCGCGCCCGCCAGCTCAGAATAGCCGATGAAGCGCAGCAGCCAGAACGGAATGTCGGTTGCATAGGCGACGCCCATCGTCGCCAACGCCTCGGGCGTTGCAATGCTCTTCATCGCGCCTGCGGCTCCGTATAGAAGCGAGAGCAGAATCTGCGCGATCCAGAGAGTCGCTCGCCAGCCCAGAGACGGGCGAACGGCGCTTGTCGCGGCTCCAGCTTCAGTCATGAGATTTCTCCTTTGCTTTGTGAGGGATTTGCGGCGGACGAACCGCATGCGTTCACGCCCGTTCGATGGACGCTTCGTTCGAGGGCGCTCGAATCTTCGCCATGGGCGTCAATCGGCCCATCTCGCCGGCTCGATAGCGCGCGAAGGCGGCGTCGATCTGCGATTGCTCGTTCATGATGAACGGCGCTTGCTCGACGACCTGCTCGCGGATTTCTGCGCCCGAGAGGATCAGCAGACGGGCGGGACGCAGCGCCTCGAGAGCCGCCGTCATGTCGTCGCCGCGCAGAGTGACGGCCTGCTCTTCAGCGAGTCGTCGTTCGTCGCCTTCGACGCGCACGAGGATTTCGCCGTGAAGAACATAGACGAGCGCATTGTGGCCGGCCGCGACGTCGAATGAGAATCCTCGATGCAGCTCGACGTCCAGCAGGCGGAAAGGCTCGACTGGAACGAGCGGCGACGAGAGTCCTTCGAAGGATCCGACGATCACGCGTACATGGTCGCCTTCGGCGTTACGCCATCCTGGCGCTCCATCTCTTTCGAGATGGAGGACATGTGGCGTCGTCAGCTTGCGGCTCGAGCTCGCGTTCACAAAAATCTGCACGCCATGAAGCTCACGACCCGCTTCGGACGGCGCCTCCTCATGGATCAAGCCGCTCCCCGCCTGCGTCCAGACGATTCCACCCGGGCCGATCACGAGATCGTCGCCGAGCGAGGTGCGGCTGCGCACACCTCCATCCGAATCCGGGAGCACATAGGTGACGGCGGCAAAGCCGGCGTGCGGATGCGGCGGAAACGGCGACGCTCTCACGCGAAAGTGGTCCAGCAACATGACGGGAGAGGCCGCGACGCCGCGCGCGCCGCAATCGACGCTGCTGACGGAAAGGCCGAGGCCGAGGGTCCGTGTCGTCGCGGGGACGACGCGAGAAACGCGAGTAGACATAGCAGGGTCCTTTGCCATTCTCGGGCGGCGGAGCGAAAAGCGCTTCCGCGTTCAGCCGACCTCCGCCGCGACAAGTCCGAGCGCGCGTTCGGGGCACGCCACGACGCACAGGCCGCAGGCCCGGCAGGCGTCGGCCTTGGGGGTGAAGACCGTTTTTCGCCCATGCGCCCAAGACTTCATCCGCGCGAGCAGCGGCATAGCGTCGAAGGTTTCATCGGGCAGACGGCCGAGCTCGAACACGCCATATGGACAGACTTCGATGCAATCGCCCTTGCCTTCGCAGCGGCGCGGGTCGACCTCGGGGCGATATGCGCCCGGTTCCGCCTTGCATGCCTCGCCTGGCCGGTCGGGGTGGGCGGCGGCCCGTCTCACTTTTATAGGATTGGTGCTCACCGGGCTTTCTCCTGAGGATCGACGGCGCGCTCCCGACGATGTGTCGAGGCGGAGGGTTTCATCGCCGCCGGCCTCCGCAGCGCGGGGGCGTCGACGCGCCGACGCCCTCAGAGATATGCGTTTGCCTTACATCGATGTAGCCTATATATTTCGATACAATCCATCTAGTAATCGGATACATGCTCGACAGCGTCTCTCTGGATCAGCTTCGCACTTTCATCGCCGCGGCCGACGAAGGCAGCTTCTCGGCGGCAGGGCGGAGGCTCGGCCGCGCGCAGTCGGTGGTCAGCCAGACGCTCGCCAATCTCGAAGGCCAGCTCGGCGTGCGGCTGTTCGAGCGCAAAGGCCGCTACCCGCAACTGACCGCCGAGGGAAAGGCGTTGTTGTCGGAAGCCCGCTCCGTCGCCGCGAGCATGGATTTGTTCAAAGCCCGAGCGCGACGGTTCGCCGGCGGGCTCGAGCCCGAGCTGAGCGTCATCGTCAATGTGCTGTTCCCGACCGAAACGCTGACCCGCGCCGTTGTGGACTTCCAAGCCGAGTTTCCAGACACGCCATTGCGGATCGCCGTGGAAGGATTGGGGGCCGTCATCGATTCCGTTCTCGGCCGCCTTTGCTCCTTCGGCATTCGCGGTCCCTTGGCGATCGGCCATCCTGAGCTCGCCAGCGAGGCTCTGCTCGACATCCGCTATGTGATGGTCGCATCGTCTCGCCACCCATTGGCGGCACACCGCGGCGCGATCCCGACAAAGGAGCTCGCACGGCATGTGCAGCTCGTCTTGAGCGATCGCTCTCGGATGACGGAAGGGCGGGATTTCCGTGTATTCTCCGAAAAGACGTGGCGTCTTTCCGACCTCGGCGTGAAGCATGCGTTCTTGCGTGCGGGGCTCGGCTGGGGAGGCATGCCGTTCGACTTCGTCG